>JBEBFX010000109.1:0-10679 GCA_040081735.1 Alphaproteobacteria bacterium
CTGTTGGTTCAATCATAAAAGGAATGGCTCTAGGGCTTACTTACTGAAGGATGGCGGCAAATATGACCCCCGATGATCAAACTGCATCTGATACAGACGGATTTTCGTACACGCGGCTTTGGCCGGTGGCGTTGCTGCTGGCCGGATTAGGGGCATTTTTTGCGCTTGATCTGGATTCCTATCTGAATTTTGAGGCCTTGCGGGAAAATCGGGCGTTTCTGACCGGATGGACGGCCGCCAACCAGGGGCTGGCAATATTGATCTATGCAGGCGTCTATATTGCGGTAGTGGCGTTTTCGCTGCCCGGCGGGGGTGTCATGACCATTACCGGCGGATTTCTGTTTGGCCCCGTCATTGGGGCATCTGTAACAATTATTGCAGCGACAATCGGGGCGACGCTGCTTTTCCTCGCTGCCAGGACGGCGCTAGGGGATGTGTTACGCGCCAAAGCCGGTCCGGCGATCCGCAGAATGGAAGACGGCTTCCGCGAGAATGAATTGAGTTATATGTTCGTGCTGCGTCTGGTGCCATTGTTTCCGTTTTTCCTGGTCAATCTGGCCCCGGCCTTTCTGGGGGTCAGTCTGCGGTCCTATGTCATCGCCACCTTCTTCGGCATCATACCCGGGACATTTGTCTTTTCGCTGGTGGGCAATGGGCTTGGCGCGGTGTTCGATGCTGGCGGCGCACCTGACTTTGGCGTTATTTTCAAACCCGAGATTTTATTTCCGATCCTCGGGTTGGCGTTCCTGGCGCTGATACCTGTGGCGTACAAGCGCATTCAGGGGACAAAATCATGAGCCGGACCATTACAACTGATATCTGCGTTATCGGCGCGGGTTCCGGCGGCCTGTCCGTGGCGGCGGGCTCTGCGCAACTGGGCGCGCCGACGGTGCTGATCGAAAAAGCCAGAATGGGCGGCGATTGCCTGAATTATGGCTGTGTCCCATCCAAGGCGCTGCTGGCTGCGGCCAAGGCGGCGCAAGCCATGCGCACGGCCGGAAAGTTCGGCGTTAGCGCAACGGGGATGAGCATTGATTTCGCCAAAACCATGGATCATGTGCACGGGGTTATTGCGGCCATCGCACCCAATGATTCCGTAGAACGCTTTACCGGTCTTGGCTGCACTGTCATTCAGGCCCCCGCACGTTTCATCAGCCCCGTCGAAGTTGAGGCAGGCGGCGAGATCATCCGCGCCCGCCGTTTTGTGATAGCCACCGGATCCCAGGCGGCGATCCCATCCATAGCGGGACTTGATCAGACCCCGTATTTTACCAATGAAACGATTTTTGAAAATCGTGCGTGTCCCGAACACCTGATTATTCTGGGGGCCGGCCCCATCGGCATGGAAATGGGGCAGGCGCACCGCCGTCTGGGGGCCAGGGTCACCATTGTAGAGAGATTTTCCGCGCTGATGCGGGATGACGCCGAACTCGCGGCTGTTGCCATCACCGCGTTGCGCAGTGAGGGCGTAACAATTCTGGAAGACGCAGAAGTGATCTCTGTCGCCCAGGAAAGCAACGGCGCGATTACGATTGTGGTCAGGGACAGAACGGGCGAAAAACATCTCAGCGGTTCGCATTTGCTGGTGGCGGCCGGGCGTCAGCCCAATACCGCCGGGCTTGGTCTGGAAGCGGCCAATATCGCCTATGATCGCACTGGCGTCAAAACTGATGCAGGCCTGCGCACCAGCAACCGCCGTGTTTACGCCATCGGCGATGTCACGGGCGGGCCGCAATTCACCCATGTGGCGGGCTATCATGCAGGCCTTGTCATTCGCAGCGCCCTGTTCCGCGCGCCTGCGAAATTCGACCACAGCGCCGTACCCCGTGTCACCTATACGGACCCGGAAGTGGCGCAGGTGGGCATGACCGAAGCGGATGCGGTAAAAGCTGCTATCCCCCACCGTGTGCTGCACTGGCGTTTTGCGGAAAATGACCGCGCCCAGGCCGAACGCCGCACCGAAGGGCTGGCGAAGATTATCACGGGCAAGGGCGGCGTCATTCTGGGCGCCGGCCTTGCCGGTCTTAACGCAGGCGAGCTGTTGCAGCCCTGGATTCTGGCCATGACCCGCAAGCTGAAAATTGGCGCCATGACGGGTGTCATCGCCCCCTATCCCACGTTGGGCGAAGTCAACAAGCGTATTGCAGGCAGTTATTTCACGCCAGCCCTGTTCAGCCCGCGCACCCGGATGATTGTTGGCCTGCTGCGAAAATTTGGATAGAGCGCCGCAGGTTTTTCTGACTATAATCACCCGGTACGGCGTTATTTAATCAGGTAAAGGTCAATTTACCGGAAATCCAGGGGGAAAATATGTCTGAAGCAAAGCCAATTCTTGGTCACCTTAAGGTGCTGGATATCTCCAGCTTCATATTCGGGCCGGGGTCCTCCATGATCATGTCGGAGTTCGGCGCCGACGTGATCAAGATCGAATCGCCGGGGCTGGGAGATCCCTTCCGGCATGTGCACAAAGCGCCTCCCTTTATGCCGTCCGAGTTTGCCTATTTGTGGCAGCAGGATAATCGAAATAAACGCTCTGTCGCGCTGGATATGAAAAATCCGGAAGGCTATGAGATATTGTTGCAGCTGGTGCGCCAGGCCGACGTGCTGGTGACAAATTTTCCGCCAAATGTGCTGGAGCGGCTGAAAATTCGCTACGAGGATCTGACCCCCCACAATGAAAAACTCATCTATGGCCAGATTACAGGTTATGGCGAAAAGGGGCCCGACGCCAACAAACCCGGGTTTGACGCCACCGCCTATTGGGCGCGCACCGGATTGATGGATATCGTGCGCACCGCCGAGGCGGACCCCACCATGTCAGGCCCAGGAATGGGCGATCATCCCAGCGCCATGACCATGTATGCCGCCATCATGACGGCCCTCTATAAGCTGGAGCGCACCGGCAAGGGCAGCAAGGTGTCGAGCAGCCTGATGGCCAACGGCCTGTGGGCGGCGTCGTCCGCCCTGTCGGGGATTCTGGCGGGTACAGCGGCAGCCCCGCGATCCAGTATCAAATCACCCCGCAACGCACTGCTCAATCATTATCAGACACGCGATGCGCGTTGGGTCCTGATCATCGTCATGATGGAAGATAAAAACTGGCCGGCCTTTGCCGCCGCCCTCGGGGGTGATGATTTAGTGGCCGATCCGCGCTTTGCGCAAAGAAAGGCCCGCCTCGCGAATGCGACGGAACTGGCGCAAACGATTTCTTCGATCTTCGGTTCGCAGGATTACGCGTACTGGGAACCCCGCCTTTTGGCGCATAATGTGACCTTCAGCGTGGTGCAAACGCTGGAAGAAGCAGCCAGCGATCCCCAGGCCCTGTTGAATGGCATGATTGTGGATGTTGAGGGGCAAAAGCATGGCCGTGGTCAGGCTGTCAGCACCCCTTTCTGGGTGCAGGGTTCCGATAAGGTGCAGGCCAGAGTTGGCCCGGAACTGGGCGCCAATGGACCCGATATACTGCGCGATCTTGGCTATGACGAAAAGACCGTTTCCCGCATGATTAGCGACGGGGTGATTGAGGTGTCAAAATAGAGGCAAAGGCGTCTCAATCTTTTTCTCCTAGAGTGAAATGATTTTACATTGAATCACCTAACTCACAGTGTCACCCCGCACTTGTTGCGGGGTCCAGGGACAAAAACACATGCCTTTCATTGTAACTCCCTTGCCAAGCCGCAGCCTTCTTGCGAAGGCTGGTGGACCCCGGAATAAATCCGGGGTGACAGGCTGAGGCGTTGGCATAAGTAAACCTAAAATCATCGCGCTCCTAGCAACCGATCAATGGCTGAACGGTAGACAACCATGTCGTCGCGTCGATCAATGGATAACACCAGGACGACAAGCGCCATGTCCTGCTCGGTATATACGAGACGATAGCCTTGTTTGCGCAGCTTGATTTTGTAGCATCCGCTCAGATCTTCGCGTAGGCGGGCGCCGGGCGCGTGAGGATGGTTGAGCCGTTTCTCAAGCGCCTTACGCAGGGGTTCCTTGATGCCGCCATCAAGCGATTGCCATTCCTTCAATGCGTCCGGCACAAATTTCAGCCGTTATCGGGGTTTGCCGTTCACCGTGTCAGACGGTGTCAATGTCGACCTCTATTGCCTCTCCGGCCTGAGCCAGACGGCGGCGGGCAATCTCTGTAAGTTCCTTATCTTCCAGGGCGTCAATCATTGCCTCGAATATTCTGGGCGATACCATATAAAAGGCAGGCTTGTTGTGGTTGAGGACGGCCACCGGTTTTTCGCCTGCCGTGCGCAGTACTTGCGCAGGGTTTTTCTTGAACTCGGACATGCTGATCGAAAAGTCTGCGTAAATCGTATCCATACAACTCTCTCCCTTATCAGAGCTATATATAGCTCTAAATTAAGAGCCTTTCAATCCCCTCGCTAAATCAAACCGGCCAGCGGCGATGACGGATCGGCATACAGCTTTTTCGGCATCCGCCCTGCCAGATAGGCCTCGCGCCCGGCGATGACGGCATGCTTCATGGCGTTGGCCATGCGGATCGGGTCTTTCGCCTCGGCGATGGCGGTGTTCATCAGGACGCCGTCGCAGCCCAGTTCCATGGCGATGGCGGCGTCGGACGCGGTGCCCACGCCCGCGTCCACAATCACCGGCACCTTGCACTGTTCAACGATCAGGCGGATATTCACCGGGTTCTGTATGCCCAGGCCCGAGCCAATCGGCGCGGCCAGCGGCATGATCGCGGCACAGCCCATATCTTCCAGTTTGCGTGCGGCGATGGGATCGTCCGAGCAATAGACCATGACCTGAAAGCCTTCCCGGATCAGGATTTCGGCCGCCTTCAGGGTCTCCTGCATTTCTGGATAAAGGGTTTTCTGATCGCCCAGCACCTCCAGCTTCACCAGATCCCAGCCGCCGGCCTCGCGCGCCAGCCGCAAGGTGCGCAGGGCGTCGTCAGCCGTGAAACAGCCCGCCGTGTTGGGCAGATAGACATATTTTTTCGGATCGAGAAAATCCACCAGCATCGGCTGATTGGGATCGCTGATATTCACCCGGCGCACGGCGACGGTCACCATCTCCACCCCTGCGGCGGCGGCGGCGGCGGCGTTTTGGGCATAGTCCCTGTATTTGCCGGTGCCGGTAATCAGGCGCGAGGTGAATGTGCGCCCGGCAATGACCAGCGGTTTGTCTTCCACAGAATTACCTCCACCTATAAAATGAACTATTTCCAGTTTGTCGCCGTCGCCGACCAGAACGGTTTCATAAACCGAGCGCGGCACGATTTCACGGTTACGCTCGACGGCGATTTTACGCGGATCAAGCGCCAGGGCGCGCAACAGCGCATCCACGCTCATAGGCCCGGAAAAGCCCCGGCTTTCGCCATTAATCGTAACTTGCATGATGTCGATATTCACCAGATGACGGGGCCGACAGCATACTGAAACCCCACCGTTCACGCCACCGGCAAATAGCGCACATGCAGTTCAGGCGTGATCACCACGAGATTGTTTTTGGGCACCGGCGTCCAGTCGGCGCGGTTTTCCGTTAACGGCTCCGACGCAATAATTACCGCATGGGGGCGGCGGCTGGTGGGACGCATGCGATATTCCCCCTCGGTCAGCTCAAACCGGTCGCCGGAACTGACATAGAGGGTCAGCGGATCGGAATCAGATACCGCCACATATTTCGACGCGATCACCGTTTGCCCGTCGGTCAGGGCGAAATTACAGCGCGACGAATCCGTCACCCCCGCCTCTAGCAGCCAGGTTTCGATCTGGCGGATGGTGAACATCATCGCCTCGGACAGATCATCCAAAGTGTAATCGTCCAAATGCGGCAGCAGCCGGTTCAGGAACACGGCAAAGGCATGCTCAGAATCCGTCGTCCCATCAATAATGCTATAGACATGATCATCCAGCGAGGCGCGCAGACGCCGCTTGATCTTGGCAAAGCCGTTGATCGATCCATTGTGCATCCATAAAAACCGGTCATACTGGAACGGGTGGCAGTTGGCCTCGCTGACCGCCAGGCCAGGGCTGGCTGCGCGTACATGGGCGAAAAAACAGCTGGAGCGGATTTTTTCCGCCAGGCGGTGCAGATTGCGGTTGTTCCAGGCCGGCTGCACGCTGGTGAATACACAGGGCGTTTGATCGATTTCAGGCGCATACCAGCCAACCCCGAAGCCGTCCCCATTCAACGGCTCGTGATATTCGCGGGCCTTGAAGCTTTGCTGGATCAGCGATTGCGCGGACTTGGTCAACAAATCCGACATGAACATTTCGCGCCCTTTGTAAACCAGAAACCGGCACATGCATTAGGCCTCCCTGAACCCGCTCCGAATCTCGCAGACATATCTTAATACCCTATTGCGCTGGGGCAAAAAGCATTCAGAATTGGGCGCTAAACGGAGTCGGTCTAACGGGCAACAGGTGTGATGGGCAAAAACAGGGGAATTTCAGGGTTATTGAATGCGCTGTCACGCCGGCAATTCATGCGGGGGGCGGCGGCTGCAGGGATCAGCATTGCGGTCATGCCGGAATTTGCCGCCGCTGCCGGAGAAAAGCGGCTTAATTTCTATTCCTGGGACACCTATATCGGAGAAACGACCCTGGCCGACTTTGCCAGAGCCACCGGCATCGAGGTTAAAATGGACCTGTTTGCCGATAATGACGAACTGTTCGCTAAATTACGCGAGGGTAATCCCGGTTATGACGTCATCGTGCCCAGCGCGAACTGGGTCGCACGCATGATCCCGGCAGGTATGCTGGCGCCGCTGGATCACAGTCTGATCCCCAATATCAAAAACATCACCCCGCGATTTATGGCCAATGCCGGTTTTGATCCGGCGCGCAAGTACAGCCTGCCATATACGTGGGGCACTATCGGTATCGGCTACCGCAAATCCAGATTTACAGCGCCGCCGGCAAGCTGGAAATGGCTTTATGACAGCGATAAATATTCCGGCCGTCTGGCGCTGCTATCGGAAAGCGATGTTCTGCTCGGCATGGCGCTGAAATATCTGGGCCATTCCGTCAATACGACAGACCAAACGCAGCTGGCCGCAGCCGAGGCGCTGATTATCAGGCAAAAACCGCATATCAAGGTCTTCGCCGAAGATAATGGTCAGGATCTGCTGGCCTCGGGCGAAGTCGATCTGGTGATGGAATGGAACGGCGACATCGCCCAGCTGATGGCTGAAGACGGCGATATCGGGTATGTGGTGCCGGATGAAGGGGGTCTGTTGTGGGAGGACACGCTGGCAATTCCGAAAGGCGCGCCGCATATCCAGAATGCCCATGCATTCATCAACTTCATTCATGACCCCGAAGTGAACGCCGGCATAGCGGCAACCGTTCAGTATGCGACGCCCAACCAGGCGGCCCTTGCCCTGATGGACAAGGCCTACACGGAAAATCCGGCAATCTTTGCGCCGGACTCCATCATTGCCAGATCGGAAAGCCTGAACTATCTGGGCGAGGACGCCATCACCCGGCGTCAGGATGCCTGCACGCGGATTTTTGCCGCCTGATGGAGCCATGGCGAAAAGCGCCCCTTGTGTTTCTGGTGACTTTGACGCCGCCGGGACTATGGCTTGCGGCTTTTTTTCTGTTACCGCTTTCACTGTTATGGGCGTTCAGCTTTGGCGGCAAATTGGGCATTACCGGTATTGATCTGACCTGGACTCTGGCAAATTATGCCCGGGCCATGGACCCGCTTTATCTCGGCATATTGCTTAAATCACTGTGGATAGCGGGCGCCGCTACGCTGATCTGCCTGACTATCGCGTTACCGGTGGCGCTGGTGATCAGTTTTGCGCCCCTCCGGGTGCAACCCTGGCTGTTGCTGTTGATCATTTTGCCATTCTGGACAAATCTGCTGATCCGCACCTATGCGTTAATTGCGGTGTTGCGCGGCAATGGACATGTAAATTCCGTTCTCGAATGGCTGTGGCAAATCGGGGATGGTTTCCTTGCGCTGGCGGGCCTTGGAAGCCTGCATCTGCTTGGGACCGGTTTCACGCCGCTGGCGCTGCTCTATAATGACAGCGCCGTGGTGATTGGCCTGGTCTATGTGCATCTGCCGTTCATGGTGCTGCCGCTATATGCTGCGCTTGACCGGCTTGATCGCAGCCTGATCGAGGCCAGTATTGATCTGGGCGCCGGGCATGGGCGGACATTTTTTGCCATCATCGCACCCCTGGCAATGCCCGGCATTGCTTCGGGCGTCATCATTACCTTTATCCCGGCGCTGGGCGCCTATCTGACGCCGGATTTGCTGGGCGGCCCGGATAGCCAGATGATCGCCAATGTCATTGAACGCCAGTTCAAGGCCGCCAATGACTGGCCATTCGGGTCGGCGTTAAGTTTTCTGCTGATGTACGTCACGTTTTTCGGGCTGGCCCTGCGCAGCCTGTTCGCGGGACGCCGCGCCGGCGGGGACAGCGCATGACTTTTCGCAAATCCCCCATGGGACCGCTTGATTATCATCGAAGACCGCTGCCGCTGCTGGTTTTTATCAGTACACTGATTTTTATTTATCTGCCGGTAATAACCCTGATCGCGTTCAGTTTTAATGACAGCAGGCGCAATATTATCTGGCATGGCTTTACCCTGAAATATTATGAAAAGGCCTTTGCCAACGCGGAATTGATGCTGGCGTTTGGCAATTCCCTGAGCATTGCGCTGGTCAGCACGCTGTTCAGCGGCCTGCTCGGGGCCATGGCCGCCTATTTATTATGGCGTTTCAGATTTCGCGGCCGGGCGATATTCGAGGGCGCGATGGCCATGCCGATTGTCATTCCGGAAATCTGCATGGGGGTGGCGATGATGGCGTTTATTGCCCGGGCCGGCTGGCCGCAGGATTTGCCCTGGCCCCTCAATCTTGGCGCCATTACAGCGGCGCATATCGCATTCTGTTTTCCATTCACCGCCATTGTCATCCGCGCGCGGCTTGAAAGCTTTAACCGGCAACTGGCCGACGCGGCGCGTGATCTGGGCGCCGCCGAATTTCAGATATTCCGCGATATCGTCCTGCCGCATATGAAGCCCGGCATTATTGCCGGCGGCTTGCTGGCGTTTACCCTGTCGCTGGATGATTTTGTCATTACCTTTTTTACATCGGGGCCTGACAGCATTACGTTTCCGGTTAAAATTTATTCGATGGTGCGGTTTTCCGTCACACCCGAGGTCAATGCCGCGTCCGCCATGCTGATAACGCTCACGGTGCTGGTGACAGCCATTGCGTTGCGCATCCAGAACCGTCACCGGATGCGGGGGGGTTAAGAATGCCCAGCAGCGGCGCCGGCCCGATTATCCGCATCGAGGCAGTAAGTAAATTTTTCGGCGGAAAACCTGCCGTAGACAATGTAACGCTGGATATTCGGCAGGGCGAATTCTTTGCGCTGGTCGGCCCATCCGGCTGCGGCAAAACAACCTTGTTGCGCATGTTGGCGGGGTTTGAGACACCCGATAAAGGCCGCATCATGATTGACGGGCGCGACATGACCGGCATTGGCCCAAATTACCGGCCGGTAAATATGCTGTTTCAGTCCTATGCGGTTTTTCCCCATATGAATGTCGAGGATAATGTCGCCTATGGCCTGAAAATCGCCCGCAAAAAACGCGGTGAAATCATCTCGCAAACACAGGAAGCATTAAAACTGGTGAAACTTGCGGGTTTTGAAAAAAAGAAACCCGATGAATTATCGGGCGGCGAACGCCAGCGCGTGGCCCTGGCGCGCGCGCTGATCATGCGCCCGGCAGTGCTGCTGCTGGACGAGCCGCTGTCCGCGCTTGACGCCAAACTTCGTGAAGCCATGCAGCTTGAGATGGTGCATCTGCAAAAAACAGTTGGCATTACTTTTTTGCTCGTTACCCATGATCAGTCGGAGGCGCTGTCGGTGGCGAACCGCATCGCGGTCATGCAGGACGGCGCAGTGCGTCAGGTGGCCAGCCCGCAAGAGCTGTATGACGCGCCAAATTGCCGCTTTGTTGCAGATTTTATCGGGAAGATAAATTTGTTTGAGGGCGTGGCCGCCGCCGCGCCGCAACAAAACCGTGTACGGATAAGTGCGGCAGGCATTGGCCAGGTCGAACTGGATGGCGAAGTGCTGGGGCCTGTTATACTGGCCGTGCGGCCGGAGAAAATCCAGATTTCTCATGAGGCCGGCGTTCAGCGTGGCTGGATTTGGGTGCATGGAAAAGTGACGGACATCGTGTATTTCGGCGGCCATTCAAATGTGTTTGTCGATATTGGCGCGGGGCGGCCCTTGCAGGCCGGCATCCCCAATGACCGGCGCGCGGGAATGGCCAATGCCGCGCCGGGTGACTTTGTCTGGTGCTGCTGGCGGAACGCCGACACACTGCTGCTGCCCGGTTAAGTGAAAATAAGCGGGGCGTGCCGGGATGTTCCGCTCAGGCCGGGCAGGTGAATAATATCGTCCCGTCACGCCGCGCAAAACGCCAGCCTTTCGCGGTGCGCACGAATTTATCCTTATAGTAGCCTGCCATCATCGGCCCGGGCACTTTGGCGGCCCTATCGCCATCCTGGTCGGCGCGGAACAGGCTGAGATAGGTGACGCCTTCAGCATTGTCTGCGTCCACAACATTGGTCCAGATATTCGTGAAAATATGCAGGGATTTGCGGTTGGCTGGGCGCGCGTTCAAAAAGCCCATTATTGCCTCGCGGCCTTTCAATGTTGTGCCCAGAACCTG
>JBEBFX010000110.1:0-10672 GCA_040081735.1 Alphaproteobacteria bacterium
GAACAGCGTCAGGCCGGTGAACCCCCGAAAGCTGTTCACCGGGCGGGCTTTCGGCGGCTTATATAGAATGTTCAAACGGATGCCCGAAATCGGATGATTCTCACCTGTTCTTCCTGTGCAACGCGATTTCTGGTTGACGCTGGCGCCATCGGGCCTGTGGGGCGCCATGTCCGCTGTGCGCGCTGCCAGCATGGCTGGTTTCAGGAACCTGCGGATGATTTGCCCCGTTCGGTGCCGCCGGCCCAGGAAGCGGCCGGGATTTCTGGCATGGATGCGGCGTCCGATGACGCCGTGGCTTTGCCCAGGGGCAAGCCGTCACCGCTGCGCCGCGGCGCCAATTTGCCGGCATGGCCCGCCGGCGCGCGCCGGATTCGGGACGCGCTTTCCTGGGCGGCCCTGGGGCTGTTTATCATCGGATTGCTGGCGGGGGGTTATATTTTGCGCGAACAGATTATTACGGCCTGGCCGCAAAGCTCCAAACTGTATACAGCGCTGGGCGCCGGCGCGCCCGTCAGCAAACTGCGTTTTGCAGATGTCAGTTTCTCTCAGGAGACCCAGCAGGGCCGTCCCGCGCTGACCGTCAAGGGTTCGATCATTAATGACGGAGCCGGTGGAATGACGGTCCCGCCGGTGCTGATAAAATTGCGCAATGCTGGCGGAAGGGACATTTTCCAGTGGACCTATGAATTGCCTGAACCCCTGCTTGCGGCCGGCGCCAAAATGGCGTTCGAAACCAGCCTTGCCGACCCGCCTGCCGAGGCCCGCAATCTGGAAGTAACATTCGGGAATGCCGAATAGGCCGCAGGTTTGTAATTATTTACCTGAATTAACACACTGTTAATTTATTCCCAATTAGGCTGGGGCAGGAAAAGGGCTGTGATTCGCAGCCCCTTGGGCTATGGCGCTCTTGCGCGTAAGGCGATATTGAATGGCGAAAATTCTTGTAGCTGAAGACGAACAATCGGTTCGCGAACTGCTGACCATCGCATTACGCCGCAAAGGGCACGAAGTTATGGCGGTTGCCGATGGCTCCGAGGCGCTTGGCGCCTTATCCAGCAGCCGCTACGATCTGCTTTTGACGGATATCGTGATGCCGGTTGTGGACGGCATTGCCCTGTCGCTGAAAGCGTCTCATGACGACCCGGAAATGCGCATCCTGATGATGACAGGCTATTCGGCGGAACGTCAGCGGGCCTATAATCTCGAAGAGCTGATCCATGATGTGGTGCTGAAACCCTTCACCATCGACGAAATCGGCAAAGCCGTCGATGCCGCCTTGGCGGCCTGATACGCGGCTTCAAAACAGCTTCAATAACCGGTCAATATATTTCAGTTCTTCGGGCGGCCTCCGGCGCTCACTGGCGCGCTGTTCCAGTTCCCGTCGGATTTGCAGGGCGCGCTCGATGTCAAATTGTTCGGGTATGGCTGCGGTCCCGTCAGCGTCGCTGGCCATCGGCCGCCCAAGCGGATCGGTTTCCAGGCGCGAGGGTGCATTTTCCCCGCCTTCGCCCTCTTCCACCTGCTTCCTGGCGTCTTCCTCGCGCAGCAATTTCGCCAGCGCCCCCGCGCCGGCGCGCAGCTGATCCATGGCCTGACCCTGTTGTTGCAGGGCTTCGCCTGTCTCCCCCTTGCGCAGGCTTTTCACGGCGTCACCCATGGCTTGCCCGGCCCGGTCAAGGGCGCTCGGCGTATCTTTATTCCCGCCTTCGGCAAGCTGGCCCTTCAGATCATCCAGGGCGCCGCGTAATTTATCCTGATTCCGGGCCAGACCTCCTTTGCCCTGAGCGCCGCCCTGCTGCTGCTGATAGGTCTCGTCGCGCAGCTGCTGTTGCTGGCGCATCATCCGGGACAGATCCCGCAGGGCGTCACCATAGCGTTTCTGGGTGACGCTTTGCTGTCCGCCCGCCTGACCCGGACGCATATTTTCCAGCACGTCTTGTAATCTGGACAGCATTTCTTTTGCCGCTTCACGCGAACCGGATCTGCTGAGCTGTTCAATCTGATCAAGCAAGGCGTCAAGGTCGGTTTTGCTGACTTTGCCTGAAGCGTCCTGCTCATTATTTGCTTCGGGCGTTGCATCTTCCTGCGCCTCTTCCCCCATGGCCTGAACATAGCGTTCCAGCGCTTCACGCAACGCCTGGGTCAGGCGGGAAATTTCGGCGTCGCTGGCGCCGTCGCCCAGCGCCTGCATCAGGGCGTTTTGCAACGCGCGCAGTTCATTGCCGGCGATGGACAGATCGCCATCTTCGATCCCCTGGGCAAGGCGCCACAATAAATCGGCGGTGCGTTGGCGGGCGCCGCTAATCCCATGCAGATGCTTGACGCCGTGCCGGGCGGTGCGCAGCGCCAGATAAATCTTCAGGTCCGGCGCCAGTTTTTCAGGGTACAGACTTAAGGCATCCAGCGCCTGGATGGCGTGACTGTCCCGGCTATCATTTTCCGCCACATCCCGGCGCTGTTCAATAATGGCGCGGGCCAGCGGGTTTCTGAATGCGCGTTGGGGCAGAACCAGATCAACCGGCTGGCTGCGCCCGGTTTGCCCCACGGCGTCGGCCGCAATCAGCCTGAGACGCGCAGGCCGTCCGGCCCAGGGATGGGCCGACAGGTCGACATAGGCAATCTGGCCATTTTTGGCAGCCCTCAGCGGGTCTGGAAACGCGATCCGCAATGGCGTCACAGGCGGCGCCCCTGAAGCTGTGACAGGCGTGATCTCGGCGGCGGCGGTGACCACCCCATAATCATCGCTGGCGCCATATTTAATTCTTAGGCTGAATAGTTTGGTGACGGCGATATCTTCCAGCAAACTGATAACCGGCGGCTGGTCGGGGATGACAGTGATCGGCCATTCCTGATTGTCTGCGCCGGATTGGCGTAATTGCACGCGCTGGCTCTGCTCCAGCCTGATCGTGGCGTGGCTGTTGGCGTTGTCAATTTTTACCATCGGCGCCCGCCGGTTTTTGCCGGTCTCGGGGATCAAAAACAGTTCGGCGCCGCGCCCGCCAAACAGCCGCAACGTAAGCTCGCTGCCTGCGGGAACCCGGAGCGGATTACCGGACCCGGCCACGTTGCCGGGCGGGGGCGGGCTTGCCTGAGGCGCAAACGTCAGGGCGGCGCCCGCAAGCATGATGGGGGCGGCCCCTGTATAGGCCGGGGGCGTAATCCAGGCTTCCAGACGGGAATTTGGTGGCGTTGATCCGATCCCCTCCGGGTTGAAACCCGCCTTGAGCCGTGGCCACGATTGCTGCCCTGCGGCCAGAAATCCGGCCAGCAGCACAATCCCCGCCATCAGCCGCAGACCGTGGCGGTCGCGCCGGATTGCCTGCGGGTGCGGCAGCACAAACCGTAAGCGGGGTAATGTCTGGCGCAGGCGCAACAGATGACGGCGCCACAGCAATTGCGCATCGGCATTTTGGCTGCCCAGTTCCTGTCTGTCTTCCAGCGCCCGCAGCGGATGATGCTGCAATCCATTGTCGCGCTCTATGCGGGCCAACAGGCCTGCCCGCGCCGGCAGCCGGATATTTCCGCGCGCCCGATAGACCATCGCGGCGCTGAAAACGAACAGCGCCAGCAGGGCCAGCCAATGCAGCGGCGCCGGGACCAGACGCCAGACATCAAACAGGGACAAGGCCAGATACACAGCAAGGGCGCTGGCCGCCTGCCACAGACTTTGCCACACCGCTTCCCATATTAACGCCAGCCGGGCCACGGCCACGCGCCTGCCCAGACCCGGGATCGCCGGGGGCTGGATAGACGGCGGCGCGGGTCCGGTGTTGGTCAATTGCTTCAGCCTTCCAGTTTCAGCCAGCCGGGGTAATGGTCCAGCCCCAGCAACTGTTCATAGGTCTGACGGGGGCGCACCAGCGCGAACTCGCCATCCCGGACCAGCACTTCGGGGATCAGCAGCCGGGCATTATAGGTGCCCGACTGCACGGCCCCATAGGCGCCCGCCGATAATATGGCCAACAGGTCGTTTTCGCCAAGCGTTGTCAGTTCACGATTACTTGCAAAACTATCACCTGTTTCACATATGGGCCCAACGACGTCATATTGGATCAAGGGCATGCTGGCGGCGGGTTCCCGGATCGGCCATATTTCATGATAGGCGTCATAAAGGGTAGGCCGGATCAGATCATTCATGGCCGCATCGACAATGGCGAAACGGCGGCTTTCCCCCTGTTTGACATAGATCACGCGGGTAACCAGAACGCCTGCATTCCCCACGATCAGACGGCCGGGTTCAAAGATCAGGCGGCAGCCCAGCCCATTGAAAATTTCTGCGGTCATCGCGGCGTAATCAGCGGGCAATGGCGGATTGGCGTTCGATTGTTCATACGGAATGCCCAGCCCGCCGCCCAGATCTAT
Source organism: Alphaproteobacteria bacterium (assembly GCA_040081735.1). Lineage (GTDB taxonomy): Bacteria > Pseudomonadota > Alphaproteobacteria > UBA11222 > UBA11222 > UBA11222. The sequence goes on from JBEBFX010000110.1 coordinate 4,363, forward strand.
GCGCGATATGGCATGGCCGTCGGCACGCAAGGCTTCGGTCAGCGCCCGCACCCTGGCGAAGGCGGCGCGGAACGGCGCAAGTTCGGTTAACTGACTGCCAATATGCACATCGACACCCGTGATATGCAGGTTCGGCAGGCGCGCAGCCATGGCGTAGACGTCTCTGACCCGGGAAATGGGGATGCCGAATTTGTTTTCCGACTTGCCGGTGGCGATTTTGGCATGGGTTTTCGCATCCACATCGGGATTGACCCGAATGGCGATGTCGGCGACTTTTTGGCTTGCCTGCGCCACTTCGCTCAGCGCCATCATTTCGGGTTCCGATTCCACATTGAATTGCAGAATGCCCGCCTCCAGCGCAGCCCCCATCTCGCCACGGGTTTTACCGACGCCGGAAAACACGATTTTGCCGGCAGGGATTCCCGCCGCCAGTGCGCGGCGCAGTTCCCCTTCCGAGACAATGTCCGCGCCGCATCCCAGCCGCGCCAGCGTGCGCAGCACCGCCAGATTGCCATTGGCTTTCACGGAATAACAGATCAGCGCATCCTGTCCGGAAAATGCGCCTGCAAAAACCCCGTAGTGACGCTCCAAAGTCGCGCTGGAATAGCAATAGAACGGCGTTCCCACGGCCTCGGCAATGCGTGAAAGCGCCACATCCTCGGCATGGAGTTCACCCTTGCGATACTGAAAATGATGCATGTGATGTATTTCTTTATCTTGTGCTTTGTTCTTTATCCCGGTCCTTGTTCCATTCGCGTTCCACGCGGACGTCCTCGGCGCCGCCGGGCGGGACTTCCAGCGGGCCTTTTTTCCCGCAGGCCGTCAGCATTAGCAGCGCCAGCAATATCACTGCCCTGACGCGCATCAGCCGATCTCCAGTTTTGCGGCGGCGATCGCGGCGCGAACCCGATCCGGCGCCGTGCCGCCAAAGGAGGTGCGGCTGGCGGCCGACGCCTGCACCGAAAGCATGGCGCGGGCGGCATCGGTGATGCGCGGCTCCACCGCCTGCAGATCGGAAAGGCTCAGTTCCTCCAGCGTTACGCCCCCGGCTTCGGCGCGCTTGACCACTTCGCCGATAATATGGTGCGCCTGCCGGAATGGAATATTCAGTTCGCGCACCAGCCAGTCCGCCAGATCGGTGGCGGTGCTGTACCCCTTGCCCGCCGCCGCCAGCATCGCGTCCTCCCTGATGATCATGGTGCGGATCATGCCAGTCATCGCGGCAATGCACAGGTTCAGGGTGTCGGCGGCGTCGAACACCTGTTCCTTGTCCTCCTGCATGTCCTTGGAATAGGCCAGCGGCAGCCCCTTCATCACCATCAGCAGCGCGTTCAGCGCGCCGGTGACCCGTCCGGATTTGCCGCGGATCAGTTCTGCGGCGTCCGGGTTGCGCTTCTGCGGCATGATCGACGATCCGGTGGAGAATTCGTCAGTCAGCGCGATAAAGCCAAACTGGGCTGAGGACCAGAACACGATTTCTTCCGCCAGCCGCGACAGTTGCGTGGCGGAAATGGCGCAGGCGGCCAGAAATTCCAGCGCAAAGTCCCGGTCCGACACGGCGTCCAGCGAATTACGCATCGGCCGCGCAAAGCCAAGCGCCTGCGCCGTGCGATCCCGATCAATCGGAAACGAGGTTCCGGCCAGGGCGGCGGCCCCCAGCGGGCTTTCATTCATCCGCACACGGGCGTCCAGCAGGCGCGTGCGGTCGCGCCCGAACATTTCCACATAGGCCAGCAGATGATGGCCGAAAGTGACCGGCTGCGCGCTTTGCAGATGGGTAAAGCCCGGCATGATGGTCGCGGCGTGTTCACTGGCGCGCAGCAGCAGGGCACGCTGCAGATCGCGGAGCGCGGCCTCCAGATGGTCAACCGCGCCGCGCACCCACAACCGGAAATCCACGGCAACCTGATCATTACGCGAACGCGCCGTGTGCAGACGGCCGGCCGCCGGGCCGATCAGTTCCGCCAGGCGGGCCTCGATATTCATGTGAATATCCTCCAGCGCATCGGAAAAGGTGAACGCGCCGGATGTGATCTCGTGCAGGATGGCGTCGAGCCCCGCCAGAATTTGCGCGCCATCCCCGGCGCTGATGATGCCCTGGGCCGCCAGCATCTCGCAATGCGCCCTGGAACCGGCTATATCCTGGGCATAGAGCCGCTGATCAAACCCGATCGAGGCGTTGATGCGCGCCATGATCTCTGCGGGGCCGCCGTCAAAACGGCCGCCCCACAGCGTGTTGGGGTTGCCTGCCGACGGTGGTGTGGAAGGTTTTTTGCGCATAAGTCCGGATATGGCCAAAAGGGGATAGAGGGAAGCAATGTCGGGTATTCGTACAGAAAAAGCGAGAAATATGCGCCTCTCCGGGCGCTCCGGGTTAGCGGTTACAGGCGCGTTTCTGATCGGCGCGGTATACGCCATAATAGGGCTTTCTGGCAATGTTGCTGCGGCGGCGGATGCCGCCTCGGCCGCCGGACTGCAAAACTTTGTGACGAAAATCGTTCCCGCCCCGTTGCCGGAGGTGCAGTTTCAGGACGCGGCGGGAAACTTTCATAATCTGGCGGAATATAAGGGAAAAGTGGTGCTGGTGAATTTCTGGGCGACCTGGTGCGCCCCGTGCCGCGCCGAAATGCCCTCGCTCGACCGGCTGCAAAAGGCCATGGCAAGCAAGGATTTCACGGTGGTGATCGTCAGCCTTGACCGCGCCGGATACGCCAAGGCGGCGGCGTTCCTGAACGAAATCGGCGTCGTGAACCTGACCACCTATATTGATCCGGGCATCAGGGCCGCCCGCAAACTGGGCGCGCTCGGCCTGCCGGTGACGCTGCTGTTGAACCGCAAGGGCGACGAAATCGGCCGCCTGACCGGCCCGGCGGAATGGGATTCCCCCGGCGCCCGCGCCCTGATCAGCAAATATGTGGCCGATAAATAAGGCCGTGTTAAACTGGGGCAAAACCAACTGACCAAAAAAGGAACCGGCCATGGATTACGCTGCAATCAAACTGGATATCAGGGACAATATCGCCCATCTGGTGTTCAACCGGCCCGAGGCCATGAACGCCATGAACCGCGACATGTGGCGCGAAATTCCTGACGCCATCAACGCCATCGATGTGGACGGGTCGGCCCGGGTGATCGTGATTTCCGCCGCCGGCAAACATTTCACGGCGGGCATGGACCTTTCGGTCTTTGGCCAGGCGGGACCGTATCAGGAGGCGGAGCTTGGCCGCAGGCGCTCGCATCTGCGCACCGATATCATGCGCCTGCAGGATTGCTTCACGGCGTTCGAGCGCGCCCGCATGCCGGTGATCGCCGCCGTGCAGGGCGGCTGCATCGGCGCAGGCGTCGACATGATCACCGCCTGTGATATGCGCTACGCCACGGCGGACGCGTTTTTCTGCATTCAGGAAATCAATATCGGGATTACCGCCGATGTCGGCACCCTGCAACGGCTGCCGAAAATCATTGCGCCCGGCATCGCGCGCGAACTGTCCTATACCGGCAGGCGGATGCCCGCGAATGAGGCCAAAGCCTGCGGCCTGATCAACGAGGTGTTTGTGAATCAGGCGGAAATGCTGGAAGGCGTGATGGCCGTGGCGCGCGAGATCGCCGCCAAGTCGCCGCTCGCCATCGCAGGCACCAAGGAAATGCTGAACTACGCCCGCGATCATTCGGTGGCCGACGGCCTGAACCATAACGCCACCTGGCAGGCCGGCATGTTCTATTCCCAGGACATCAAGGAAGCCATGGCGTCCCGCGCCGAAAAACGCGAACCCAAATTCGAAAACATCCTGCCGATCAAGGGCAGCATGGTGGATTAATCTCCCAGCACCTGGAATTTGTCGTTCTCAGATTGACGCCTGCACAAATCTTAGCCTGTCACCCCGGATTTATTCCGGGGTCCAGGAACAAAAATGAAAGGTCAGCGTCCGTGCCCCTGGACCCCGCAACAAGTGCGGGGTGACACCACCCGTAGGGTTATATCTAATAATTTAACTTTTCAAAAGACCTGCAAGACGCGCCTTATGTATCATGTAAGACACGAATGAAGCGCAGGCGCCGATCATGAATAAAGCGTCTGCTTCGTCCACATTTGCTTGGGGGCCATCCAAAAGTGGGTGTCGTAGGCCCTTTTCATCGCTGGTATACCCATAAATGGAATTAAATCCAGCTTTAAGCCCTCCGTGGATTCCTGATGATGCCTCCAGCTTAGACAGTGCCTCGCTAAATTTACCCAACGGCGCAATGACCCGTGCCACCGATTCAACTGCATGAATACTTTCGCGAATGCTGTCAGCACAATTCCCGGCAGTTAATTGTTCACCCGCCATTCGCAAATGCGCTCTAGCGCCCTGAAATTCGGTGGTCGCTAAATTTGCAAACGCGCGTTCCAGCGTTGCACCTTCGGCATCCGAAGCAATCGGAATAATGGTGTTACCATCCACAATTCTAAAGGCAGCACGGCCATCGATTAATGCCCTGTTGATCTGTTTATCAAATTGATAGGGACACCTCCGATGCCGCAAAACGAACTGCAAGAATCCAAATATTGATGTGTAATCTCCTTTGACAAAGATTGGCTTTAAGTCATCAATTAAATTCTTTGCTCTATTCTCAAACTCATCCGCCATTTTATGGTCGTAGAGAACATGTTTGTCATAAAGAATTTGGTGCCATGTTTCGTCAAAAAAAGGAAAACCTATTGAGTGGCGTACTAAACCGTTCATCAGCTTATCGTAAGTAATCCTCCAAAGTAGTGCTCGAAGCTCTGTGGAAACTTCTTTCAACTGAAGTTGGGATGGTAGCGGCGCAACGCCCTCTGCTTGCTCAAAAGTCAAGCCCTTGCGATCAGCATACGGATCATCCGTCATATTAACACCGTTCCTGACTGAATATTACTCAGTTCATTGGCCCCAACCGATTCGCCTTTTACGCCTAGAAACATATCATGAACACATAGATATATCAAAAGTATACGCCGACTAGTCATCTGCTGTTACAACCTCCCGCGCGAAGTAGAGGGTAATCACTTCGCACCTGATCCCTTTGCAATGATATTCAGCGTGACCTAGCCTTTGCGGAAACGAAGCAGCAAGGGAGAAGTGATCATGTCCGTTCACTCTTCCAACCGCGCCTTAATCTCCCGGAGGGTCAATCGCTCCACCGGCAAATTTTTATTCGCGCTTCGTGGCCGCTCATACTTCATAACTTTAAACCATGAAGTGTCACTTGACGGTTTTCAGTGCGAATTATGGTGTTTGATCCACCCCCACTCTATATCCCGCGTTTGCATTATGTACTACGGTGTGGTACATTGATCCATTGTGGAGTTGCGCAATGATCGTGAGTTTCCAGGATGGCTGGTTGCGGGATTTCTTTGTCGACGATGTCCGGTCAAAAAAGATCCCGCCTGATCTTGAGGACAGGCTGTTCCGCAAAATCCAGATGCTTGATGATGCAGCAACGGATCAGGATTTGCGCGTTCCGCCCAGCAATCATTTCGAGAAATTGAAGGGAAAGCTGAATGGCTTTTGCTGCATCCGCGTCAACCAGCAATGGCGGCTGATCTTTCGCTGGGACGGGCGCCGGGGTGAAGCGGCGGGCGTTTATCTGGATGATCACAGTTATCAATGAGGTGAGTGATGTTGACGACAAAACGCAAACCCGCAGGCGTCGCTGAAATTCTGATTGAGGAATTCATGAGGCCAATGGGGCTGACCCAGGCTGCATTGGCGGCGGCGATGGGGGTGCAGCGCAAGCATGTCAATGAGCTGTGCAATGAACGCCGGGCTGTAACGGCTGCAACTGCGCTTATCCTTGCCCGCGTGTTCGGCAACAGTCCGGATTTCTGGCTTAACATCCAGCGCCGCAGCGAATTGTGGGAGGTCATGCATTCGCCGGAGCAGAGCAAACGGATTGCGCGCGCCAAACCCTTGAAAGCGGCGTGATACGATCATTCGATCGCTAACCAGAAACCGCTGAAGACGTAAGACAACATTACACTTTCCCCCCTCAATCACTCCCCCCTTATTCCTTTGCAATGCCATTCCGCCTGCCATAGCCTTGAGCGGAAAGAAGATAATCAGGCGGGAGGAAGCGATGGCGGAACAGCGGCATGTGCTGGTGGCGGGGGCGTCAGGGCTGGTGGGCTATGCGGCGATGAAGCATTTTGCGTCCCTGCCCGGATGCAGGGTCACCGCCGTCTCTCGGCGCAGGCCGGCCGAGACGTTTGGCGCGCGTTTTATCTCTGTCGATCTTACCGATACGCAACACTGCGCGGAGGTTTTCGGCGCGATGGGCGATGTCACCCATC
>JBEBFX010000111.1:0-10625 GCA_040081735.1 Alphaproteobacteria bacterium
GTATTTGGCGGGCCTATTTCAAAAAATCAGGGTATCCAGTTTCCGATTGCCAAAGCCTATGCGCAAACCGAAGCCGCCAATCTGATGGTGCAGAAAGCCGCCCGGTTGTACGAACAGGGCAAGGACATCGGGGCCGAAGCCAATATGGCGAAGATGCTGGCCGCCGATGCTTCCTGGGCTGCGGCGGATACGTGCCTGCAAACCCATGGCGGCTATGGATTTGCCGAAGAATATGACGTCGCGCGTAAATTCCGGGAAACCCGGCTTTATCAGATCGCCCCTATTTCCACCAATCTGATCCTGTCCTTTCTGGCCGAGCATGTGCTGGGCATGCCACGCTCTTATTAATGTGAGGATGTGATGCGCCGCGCACTTGAAGATATTCTGGTCGTTTCATTGGGGCAGGCGGTGGCCGCACCCTATGCGACGCAGCGCCTGGCCGATGGCGGCGCGCGGATCATCAAGATCGAGCGCGAGGGCGGCGATTTTGCACGCCATTATGACACGGTGGCAAAAGGCGAATGCAGCTTTTTTGTCTGGCTCAACCGCGGCGCTGAATCGATAGTGCTGGATCTGAAAGATGCACAGGATATGGCGCTGGTGCGGCGCATGCTGGCGCGGGCGGATGTCTTTATCCAGAATCTGGCGCCCGGCGCGCTGGACCGTCTTGGGCTTGCTTCGCACCTGTTGCGGGCCGAATTTCCGCGCCTTATCACCTGTGACATCAGCGGTTATGGCTATGAAGGCCCTAACAGGAACATGAAGGCCTATGATCTGCTGATCCAGGCGGAAAGCGCGCTGGGTGCTGTCACCGGCAGCCCGGCGGAGCCTGGACGCGTGGGCGTTTCGATCTGCGATCTGACGGCGGGCATGAACGCCCATGCGGCGATCCTGGAGGCATTGATCGCGCGCGGCCGCACCGGGCAGGGCAGCGCTATTCACGTGTCGCTGTTCGATGGCGTCGCCGACATGATGAACACCGCCGCCATGCATCAGCGCTATACCGGAAAAGCGCCTGGACGCATCGGCTTTGGCCACCCGCAGGTGGTGCCTTACGGCATGTTCAGAACGGCGGATTCCGATATTGTCATCGCCATCCAGAACAATCGCGAATGGGAACGCTTCTGCGCCATTGTGCTGCTGCGCCCGGACATAACCTCGCATCCCGATTTCGCCAGCAACGAAGCCCGCGCAAATAATCGCGCCGGTCTCTATGCCATTATCGATGGGGTGTTCGGGGCGCTGGGCCATAAGCAGGTATCGGCGCGGCTGGAGGCGGCGGATATCGCCTATGGGCGGTTGAACGGGATTGCGGAATTGCTCGCGCACCCGCAACTGCGCACCATGCTGCAACCGGCCCCCACTGGCGATATTGAGGTGATAGCGCCCGCCATGCAGTTTGCCGGAGAAAAGCCCGCCCCCCGCCCGGTTCCGGCGCTTGGTCAGCATACGCAATTAATCCGGGCTGAATTCAGCTAAATCCGTTCCGACAGTTTAATGGCGATCCGGCATCCGGCCTTGATGATTCTGCTTAAGGGCTGATAGGCAATGGCCTGTGCTGCGCCTTGCGAAAGCGCCGTTTCGCGATGCGCCATTTCATCGGCGCGGAATTGCGCGATCATCCCGGACAATTCCGGATCATCCGTCCCAAGATCATTAATCTGCTTCTGGTAATGTTCGCAAATCACTTCTTCTACAGCGGCCGTGCAGGCCATGGCTGCGCGCGCGCCCAGTAATGCCGTGGCCACCCCAAGACTGTAACTGGCGGCGTCCCAAAGCGGACCCAGCAGCGTCGGGCGCACGCGGCGCGAAACGATCAGCCGGTCAAAAGCGGCCAGATGCGCGGCTTCCTTTCCGGCCATTTCCTCAATCAGTTTTATGCTGGTGCTGGCCTGGGGCTGTTGTTTCAGTACCGCAAGCTGGCCCTGATAGATGCGCATTGCCGCTACTTCGCCCGCATGATCAACGCGCACCATCCGGGCGGCGCGGGTTTGCGCCGCCTCGCCGGGCAGCGGCAAATCAGGTTCAGGCGCGCTCATCATTGTGTCTCCTGTTGCCCTGCCTTAACGCCAGCGCCGACAAAGTCAGCAGGCCAAGTGATATCAGCGCATTATAACCCGCGAGGGAAATTCCGAACAGTGACCACGGAATTTCATCGCAACGCACGATTGGCGCCGCCAGTATCCGGGCCATCAATTCCTCTATCGGGACGTCAGAACTATCCAGCGCGGTGCAACTTGCGGGTCCGGGCCAGAACTTCCATTCCACGCCCGCATGATAGGCGCCCAGGCCGGCGCCGGCCAGATATACCACCATCAATATTGCGAAAACGGTGCGGCCCCAACCCGGACGGAACCAGGCGGCGCTGCACAGCATGATCGCCAGAAAATACGGCCCGCGCTGATAATAACACAGCAGACAGGGGGCAAGCCCGCCCAGAATTTCGAATCCATAGGCCCCCAGCAGCACCGCAATGTTCACATTCAGAAGACCAACAACAGATTGCTGCTGTCCGGCGGTCCTGACCGGGCTGCTCACGCGCTCAAAACTTCTATCAGCGTCTGCGCGAGAAGCGCCTTGCGAACCGGTTTTTGAAGGATAGTTGCCGTGTGTGAAGCATCGGGTCCGTCAACATCACCGTGGAATCCCGAACAGAACAGCGCCTTTATTCCAGGCTTGAGCGCCCGGATATGCGCCACCAGCTCGGGGCCGCTCATCCCGTTTGGCATCATGATGTCGGTATAAACCAGCTGAATAGAAGGGTTCGCCCGGAACGTATCCAGCGCGCTGGGGCCGTCCTCGGCGCACAGAACCTTATACCCAAGATCCGATAGCTGGGAGACCGAGATGTGCCGAAGGTCATGATCGTCTTCAACAACAAGAATACTGACGTCATTTGGCGCGATATTAACCGGCGCCGGAAAACCGCTCTGCGAGGGGATGCTATTGTCCGCTTCAACGGCGCTGGCGCGCGGCAAATATATCGTCACCAGCGCTCCGTGTCCCGGTTCGCTGTCCAGTTGAATATATCCTCCGGATTGCGTAACAAATCCGGACACCATGCTGAGTCCAAGCCCGGTGCCCTGACCCAGATCCTTTGTGGTGAAAAAAGGTTCAAAGACCCTGTCTATTATTTCCGGCGAAATTCCACGGCCTGTGTCACGCACGGTCAGTTTTACATAGTCCCCTTCCGGCGCCTGCAATCGCGCAAGACGCAGCGGGGCGTCAAGGTGGGCATTCCTGAGATCAATTGACAGCGTGCCGGCGCCCGCCATGGCGTCGCGGGCGTTGATCGAGAGATTAAGCAGGGCATTTTCAAATAGCGACGGGTCGATACGCACGCCCCACAACGGGTATGCCATATGAATGTCAAAGCTGATTTCATCGCCAAGGGTGCGGCGCAATATTTCACTCATGTCGTCGACCAGCATGCCGGGATTAATGATCAGCGGGCCGGGCAGCTTCTGCCGTGAAAATGTCAATAGCCGGCGCGTCAGCGCGCCGGCGCGTTCGGCGGCCCGCATGACGGCATCGGTCCGGCGCAGCACGGCGGCGTTCAAAAGCGGAATGTCCGACATTGCGCTGGCTGTCAGAAGATCGAGATTGCCGACAATGATCGCCAGCAGATTGTTGAAATCATGCGCGATGCCGCCGGTAAGCTGGCCGACCGCCTCCATTTTTTGGGATTGGCGCAACTGGTCTTCGGCCATGCGGCGGCGCGATATATCCAGAAACGCCACCACGCCGCCGACCAGCCGTCCATCCCGCATGATCGAACCGGCAGTATATTCTACTGGAAACTGGCTGCCGTTCTGGCGCGAAAAATATTTGTCATCCGATTGATTCTGCGCATTTATGCGATGCACGTTGCATATCGGGCAATTTTGCGCCGGAACCCCGGACGATCGCGCATGGGCCAGCGTGTGCATATCGGCGCCGAGCAATTCCGCCGCCTCCTCATAGCCCAGCAGGACGGCGCAGGCCATGTTGGCAAAGGTGCAGCGTCCTTCAAGATCGACGCCGTATATCGCTTCAACAATTGAGTCGAGTATCAATCGTAACTGCGCTTCACTGTTGCGCCAGGCGCGTTCAGCCTGACGGCGCTCGGAGACTTCTTCCTGTAACGAGGTATTTATACTGGCCAGGTCAAAGGTCGCTTCGGCCACGCGCTGCTGCAGCTGCGCCTGTAGTTCATGCTGTGTCTGTTCTGTCTTCTTGCGTAATCCGATATCGCGCAGAACGCCATTGATACCGAGATACCGGCCGTTTTCAAACATGGGTGTGACCGTTGCCTCCACCCAGACGGGCAGTCCGATTTTAGTACTTAGGATAAATTCCGCTGTGCCTGACAGTCTGCTCGTATAAGCCGTTCTGGTGGCCCGCAAAACCGTTGCTTTTGAGTCCACATCAATTATATCGAGAAATTTCAGGGCGGCGATTTCATCGGCATCGTATCCCAGCGTGTCCCGGAGGGCGCGATTTGTGAACAGGAAATTCCCCTCGGTATCTGTATTGGCGATCATGTCGCCAATGGTTTCCACAACGTCGCGGTATCGCTGTTCACTTTGCAGCAGGTTATCCTCGGCGGACTTTCGCTCGTCATGGATTTGTTCAAGCAGTTTCGCATTTTCGCGGCGGTTTTGGGCTGCTTCGAGGAAGTTGCCATAGACGATGCGCGTCGAATATAACATGGCCAGAGTGTAAATAATGGCCATAATCCCAAGCAATGAATAAACCAGTGTCCCCTGCAGAAAGAAATATATTATTGCAGGGACCAGATCAGCAAGGATAAAGCCTGCGGCGGCGTAGGGCACCGCCGCCAGCGTTGAGGATGCGCCACTGGCCATACTGACCATTACGATAATCACCGCAAGTTGGCCGGTTGGGGAAAGTTCAGGCAAGAAGAACGTAACAGAGCCCCAAATGGCGCCGGAACATACGGACCAGCCTACGGCCAGAGGAAGGAAGTGTTTGCGCCTCTTGTCCCGCCCTTCAGAACCGGCAGGCCTGATCCAGCGCTTTTTTGACAGGCTTTTGCGCCATCGGACATAAGCGATGCTGGTAATGATCAGATGCGCCATCATCCAGGCCAGTAGCCACAGGTCCGGCGCTGAATTCCACAAAATAACCGAAGTAAAAAGCCCTATGCCGCCCGTAATGGCAGTGTTGGAGGGTGTCTGCCGCGCCAGATGCATGACCTGTTCACGATAGATGTCATGGCTTACGGACACGGCATTCGCCTTATGAATAGGTTCAGAGTGCGTATCTTACGACGACAAAGCCCCCAACCAGCAATCCCAAAAAGCCGTACCCCAGAATGCTCAGCCGTTTGTCGATGAATTCGCGAATGGGCGCGCCATATTTCCATAATAATGCCGCAATGGCGAAAAACCGGACCCCGCGCGTGGCGATGGAAGCCAGCATGAAAACGCCAAAATCAAATTTGAATACACCCGATGCAATCGTGATCAGCTTGTACGGGATGGGCGTCAGCCCCTTGATCAATATAATCCACAGGCCATATTCGGCAAACAGTTCCCGATAGGCTTCGAAGCCAGATTGCAGATGGTAAAAATCAATAATCATCTGGCCAATGGTGGCAAAAAGATAATAGCCGATGGCGTATCCCAGGACGCCCCCCATTACAGAGGCAAGCGTGCATATTGTGGCGATCCTCCATGCCTGATCAGGCCGAGCCAGGATCATCGGGATCAGCATGACATCGGGCGGGATCGGAAAAAACGAACTTTCGGCGAATGAAACCACCGCCAGCGCCGGCACAGCATGCCTGCCCGCCGCCTGCGCCATGGTCCAGTCATAGAGCTTTCTAAACATGGTTAACCCTTATCATCTAAAGCTTTTTCTGTCCAATGCGGCCTGCGGAACATGTGTTCTGGATATAATCCCCTGTAACCGTTCATAATAGATTGACGCTATCTGTTGCATCCGTATGATGCGCGCTCATTGCCTGACCAGCTTCGGCGCGGGCAATGCCCCTGTGGCGGAATTGGTAGACGCGCCAGACTCAAAATCTGGTTCCCGTAAGGGAGTGTCCGTTCGACTCGGACCGGGGGCACCATCCGCCTTTGCTAATTTTGGCTTTGCCAAAATTTAGCTACGGCGCGACTGCGCCGGAGCGTGCAAAACGGATGCCGCGACGTAGCCCAAAGGGCGTAGGCGGGCTGGCAAAGCCGCCCCCTACTCATCGCCCATGCGCAGGGCGGCGATAAAGGCCTCCTGCGGAATTTCAACCTTGCCGAACTGGCGCATGCGCTTTTTACCGGCTTTCTGTTTGTCGATCAGTCTTGATGTCGGCGACTCCCCGTTCGTGGCCGATGCCGGACGTTCAGCTGTCAGTCGGCGGCAATGGAAAGGCCGCTATCGTACAGCATCACGAGTTCGGTCGTGACGCCTGGGCCGGATTTGCTGGCGCGGATGGCGCGGAAGGGCATTGCATTCTCCTGACAATTTGCGGCGATGATCCGGGCGATCGTTACGCTAATAATTCTGCCCCGCCTCTTGTAAATGGGGTGTGCCTGTATTACTTCAATTATTGAAGTTAATCGAGAACCGAACTTATGAAACCAAAATCCTTCGCCGGAATGCGCTGCTCGATCGCTGGCGCGCTCGAACTGATTGGGGATCGCTGGGCACTGCTGGTGATCCGCGACCTGTCGCTGGGGCTGCGCCACTATGACGATCTGCGCGCCAGCACTGGTATTCCTCCAGCGACGCTCGCAGCCCGCCTGAAGCATCTGGCAGCATCCGGTATCGTCGAGCGCGTGCGCTATCAGGAACGCCCGCCGCGCGACGAATACCGCCTTACGTCAAAGGGCCGCGACCTGTGGAAGGTCATCGTCGCGCTGCGCGAATGGGGGGATCGCTGGGACGCGAGCGGATTTGGCCAGGCTCCCGTGGAGATGGTCGATCGCGAAACCGGCCGGCCACTGGTGTTGGCGCTTGTCGATGCCGAGACCGGCAAGGCGGCGCCGCGCGGGAGCGCCCTGCTTCGCCCTGGACCCGCCGCAGACGACACCGTGCGCCGCCTTCTCGATCACAACTACACAGGAGCCAAAAATGACACAGAGAATTGAATTTTTCTACGATTTCCGCAGCCCTTACAGTTACATGGCCTATACCCAGTTGCTGGAAATGGACGTCGAGATCGCGCTGCGGCCGATGCAGATACTGAAGGTAATGGAACTGGTCGGTAACGTTCCGACCACGATCACCTGCGCGGCGAAGGGGCGTTATGCGCGCATCGATCTGGCGCGCTGGGCGCAGCGTTATGGCGTGCCCCTCAATCCGTCGGACATGCGCGCGAACGACGGCGATGCTTGTTCGCGGGCGGTCTTGGCGACGAAATCTCCGGCCGATGCGACGGCCATCACGCTGGCTTTCTATCGGGCTATCTGGAGCGAAGGTAAAACGCTCGCGACGGCCGACGACATTCTTGCCGTGATCGCGGCGGCCGGGATCGACCCGGCTCCTATCGCCGCGCAGATCGACGCTCCGGATGTCGTCGCGCGGCTCGATGCCAATACCGCCGAGGCGGCGGAGCGCGGCGTGTTCGGCTCGCCGACCATCTTCATCAGAGACACGATATTCTTCGGCAACGACCGTCTCGATTTCGTGCGCGAAGAACTCGCGCGCCTGGGGGAAGCAGCATGACCGGCACAACCAAGCCCCTCGCCCTCGTCACCGGGGTCGGACCCGGCACCGGCGCGGCCGTGGCCCGGCGTTTCGCCGCAGGCGGTTACCGGGTGGCGATGCTGGCCCGCAACGCCGGCCGCCTCGCCGTGCTGGAGAAGGAGATTCCGGATTCGATCGCGGTTCCGTGCGACGTCAGCGATGCCGCCGCTCTGGCGCGCGTGATCGCCGAGGTCGGCGACCCCAAGGTCGTCGTCCACAACGCCGTGGGTGGCGCGTTCGGCACGTTCACGCAGGTCAAGGCCGAAACGCTCCAGCGCAACTTCGAGATCAATACGATGGCGCTGTTCCACCTGGCGCGGCTGACCGCGCCGGCGATGATCGCCGCAGGCGAAGGCGCGCTGATCGTCACCGGCAACACTTCAGCGCAGCGCGGGCGCGCCGCGTTCGCCGGTTTCGCGCCGACCAAGGCCGCGCAGCGCATCCTTGCGGAATCGCTCGCCCGCGACCTGGGGCCGAAAGGCGTTCACGTCGCCTATCTCATCATCGACGCGGTGATCGACGTGCCGTGGCAACGCGAACTCCAGCCCGGCAAGGCGGACGATTTCTTCATCTCCCCCGCATCGATCGCGGACGAGGTTCACCATCTGGCGCACCAACCGCGTGACGCCTGGTCGTTCCTCGCCGAGGTCCGCCCCTTCCACGAACCATGGTGAATCTGATGGACGACGATATCGAAGACGCCCCCGACGGCTTTCAGCAGCTGCGCGCCATGCTCGCGGGCGAAATGAGGGCGCCGATGGGCGAGAAGCTAGGCTTCACCCTGGTCGAGGTCGAGCGCGGCCATGTGGTGTTCGAAGGCAGGCCCGACCGTAGCGTCTATAATCCGCACGGTTCCGTGCACGGCGGCTATGCCGCGACGCTGCTCGACAGCGCCTGCGGTATCGCGGTCCACTCGCAACTCGGCGCCAACCGGGGGCATACCACGCTGGAACTGAAGGTGTCGTATCTGCGTGGCCTCAGCGAGCGGAGCGGAACGGTCCGCGCGACCGGACGCACCATTTCGGTCGGGCGCCGTGTCGCTTTTGCCGAAGCGACTCTGCATGACGGCGAAGGCCGGCTGTGCACTACCGCGACCTCAACGCTACTCGTGTTCGACGTCGAACCCCGTCCCGGCGTTTTCCTACGACCCTGACACATATCCGGAGACGATTCATGAAGGCGTTCGCCATCGACAAATACAAGGGTGACCTCACCGCGCGCGGGGCTCCCGATCCGTTACCCGGTGTGCCTGAGCCGTTGGCAACGCCGATCAGCACCGGCCAGGCCGTAGCCCCTGACTCAAGCGACGGGCTGACGGCAGGCCGGCTGGTGCTGCTGGCAGGCCTCGCAGCCTTGGGCGCGCTTGCCACCAACATCATGCTCCCGGCGTTTCCGGATATAGCGCGCGAGTTCGGCGCGCTCCCGCGCGAACTCGCCTGGACGCTGAGCAGCTTCTTCATCGTCTTCGCGGTGGGCCAGCTATTCGCCGGGCCGCTCGCCGACACGGTGGGGCGAGCGCCTTTCGTCGTCGGAGGCCTCGCGGTGTTCGTCGCGGGCAGCATCGTCTGTGCGCTTGCGCCGTCGTTGCCGGTGCTCATCGCGGGCCGCGCGATCCAGGCGCTGGGCGCCTGTGCGACCTCCGTTCTTGCGCGGGCCATCGCGCGCGACCTCTATCACGGACCCGAACTGACCCGCGCGCTGGCGCTTGTGATGGTCGCGATGGCGGCGGCGCCCGGTTTCTCGCCAGCGCTCGGGACGGGCATGACGCTGCTGCTGGGATGGCGCAGCATCTTCGTACTGGTCGCGGTCGCGGGCGCGCTGGTCGCGCTTCATTATCAGTTGAGCGCCGGAGAAACCCTGCCTCGCGAGCGGCGTCGTCCGGCCCACCTGCGCACGATCGCGCGCACCTATGCTGACCTCGCTATCGATCCCCGCTTCATCTTTCCCGCACTGGCGGTCAGCCTGGTGATCGGTTGCCTCTACAGCTTTTTCGGCGCGGCGCCCGCGATCCTGATGGCCGACATGGGGTTGAGTGCGACCGGCCTCAGTATCTTCTTCGCCGCCACCGTCCTCGTCGTGTTCGGCAGCGGGTTCATGACGGCGCGTCTGGCCCGGCGTTGGGGGGCGCCGAACGTGGGCATGGCGGGCATCCTGATCGCGATGACGGGTGGGCTGTGGCTGGTCCTGCAAAGCGGAGCGACAGCGCAGTTGCCGTTTATGGCGGCGATTACCCTGTTCCTGGCAGGCATGGGACTCATCAATCCTATAGGCACCGCGATCGCGCTGGAACCTTTTGGCGACCGAGCCGGGATCGCATCGGCGTTGCTCGGGTTCCTTCAGATGGCATGTGCCGCAATCGGGACGGCGATCGTCGGCGCGCTGCCGGCGGGACCGGCCACAGCCATCGCCTGGGTCGTCTTGGGCGGTATGACGTTGGCCGCCGCCATGTTTTTTCCAGTATTACGGATGAGAACGCCGGGGCGATGACTGCGATGCCTACGGCTGGAAGCTCAGGTGACCTTGGCGCACATCATGCGTCGTATGGTCGACGTGAAGTGAGGTAGCCAGATGAAGAGAGCGCAAGTCGAGGTTAAGCCGCATTCAGCGTTCCATTTGCGTAGAATGCGACCGTAGCGCATGGCATGAAACTTACACAAAGTCTTACACAGTTTTTACTTTCGGGGATAATTACAATCTATTATCAATAACATACGGAAGTCTCGCCCCACTCAAAATCTTGTTCCCGTAAGGGAGTGTCCGTTCGACTCGGACCGGGGGCACCACCCGCCTTTGCTAATTTTGGCTTTGCCAAAATTTAGCTACGGCACGACTGCGCCGGAGCGTGCAAAACGGATGCCGCGACGGAGCCCAAAGGGCCTAGGCGGGCTGGCAAAGCCGCCCCCTACTCATCGCCCATGCGCAGGGCGGCGATA
>JBEBFX010000112.1:0-10617 GCA_040081735.1 Alphaproteobacteria bacterium
ACCATGGGTCGGCCAATATACCTCATCGTTGCGCGGCAGCAGAATATCGAGGCTGGCCATATAATCTTTCATGTCGCCATCGGGGGGCGAAATCACCGTTGTCGACCAGCCCATCACATGATCGCCGGTGAACAGCGTCTTTTCCTCAAGCAGCGCATAGCAGATATGGTTCGACGTGTGCCCCGGCGTATGCACGCATTCGACGGTCCAGCCATCACCCCTGATCACATCGCCGTGGCGCACCGTGACATCGGGCGTAAATTCCTTGTCGCCGCCGGCCTCGACGGTCTGGCCTTCCAGCACGCCTTTACCGGAGCCATGCGGCCCGTAGCCGTAGGATTTCGGATTGCCCATCAATTTCTTCAGCGGCGTGGTGGCGGGCGAATGATCCATATGGGTGTGGGTGATCAGGATATGGGTGATGGTTTCCCCCTTCAGCCCGTCCACGATGGCCTGCACATGGTCCATGTCCAGCGGACCGGGATCAACCACCGCAACCTTGCCCTTGCCGATCACGTAGGTGCCCGTGCCAACATGGGTAAAGCCGCTGGGGTTGCGCGCAATAACCCGGCGGATCATCGGCGTGATCTGCGCCATCGCGCCATATTCGAAAGTCAGTTCACGGACATATGGAATTACGGTTGCCATGATATTTTCCTATTCTGCCGCCAGCGGACGATGCGCGCGGATGAGTTCAAGAATTTTTGCGGCGGCCTGGGGAATATTGGTGCCAGGGCCAAAGATGCCCGCAACCCCCGCTCTGTACAGAAAATCATAATCCTGTTGCGGAATGACGCCGCCGCAAATCACCATGATATCTTCGGCGCCCTGCTTTTTCAGTTCACTAATCAGTTCCGGCACCAGGGTTTTATGCCCCGCCGCCTGGGATGAAACGCCCACCACATGCACGTCGTTTTCCACCGCGTCGCGCGCCACTTCGGCGGGGGTCTGGAACAGCGGCCCCACATCGACGTCAAAACCGATATCGGCAAACGCCGTCGCGATTACCTTGGCCCCCCTGTCATGACCATCCTGACCCATTTTCACCACCAGCATGCGCGGGCGGCGGCCTTCGTCTTTTGCAAACGCCTCCACGTCGCGCTGGATTTTTTCAAACCCTGCGTCGCCTTCATAAGCAGCGCCATACACACCCGCGATGGATTGCACCTGGGCGCGGTGGCGGCCAAACACTTCTTCCATGGCGTCGGATATTTCGCCCACGGTGGCGCGGGCGCGCGCCGCATCGACCGCCAGCGCCAGCAGATTGCCGTTACCCCTGGCGCCTTCGGTTATTGCCGCCAATGCGGCCCTGCACCGGGCGCCGTCGCGATTGGCGCGGGTTTTTTTCAGACGCACAATCTGTGAATCGCGCACTTTGGCGTTATCCACATCCAGAATGTCCATGTGCTCCTGGCTGCCGGTCTGATAGCGGTTGACGCCGACAATGACTTCTTCGCCCCTGTCAATGCGGGCCTGACGGCGCGCCGCCGCTTCTTCAATTTTCAGCTTCGGCATGCCGCTGGCCACCGCCCTGGTCATGCCGCCCAGTTCCTCGACTTCGGCGATCAGTTTGCGCGCGGCCACCGCCAGTTCATTGGTCAGCGCCTCGATATAATACGAACCGCCCAGCGGATCGACGACATTGCACACGCCGGTTTCTTCCAGCAGGATCAGCTGGGTGTTGCGCGCGATACGGGCGGAAAAGTCCGTGGGCAGCGCAATGGCTTCGTCCAGGGCATTGGTGTGCAGGCTCTGGGTGCCGCCCAGAACCGCCGCCATCGCCTCAAACGCCGTGCGCACCACATTGTTGTACGGGTCCTGTTCCGTCAGCGATACGCCGCTGGTCTGGCAATGGGTGCGCAGCATGGCGCTTTGCGGATTTTTGGCGTTGAAGCCGTCCATGATTTCAGCCCACAGCAGGCGCGCAGCGCGCAGCTTGGCCACTTCCATGAAAAAATTCATGCCGATGGCGAAAAAGAACGACAGGCGCGGCGCAAATTCATCCACATCCAGACCTGCGGCCATGGCGGCGCGCACATATTCCTTGCCGTCCGCCAGGGTAAACGCCAGTTCCTGCACTTGCGTGGCGCCCGCCTCCTGCATGTGATAGCCGGAGATCGAAATCGTGTTGTATTTCGGCATGTGTCTTGAGGCGTAACCGATAATATCGGCGACGATGCGCATACTGGGTTCTGGCGGATAGATATAGGTATTGCGCACCATGAACTCTTTCAGAATATCGTTCTGGATGGTGCCGGCCAGCTGGTCAGGGGTAACGCCCTGTTCTTCGGCGGCGACAATGTAATTGGCGAGAATGGGGATCACCGCGCCGTTCATGGTCATCGACACCGACATTTTATCGAGCGGAATGCCGTCGAACAGGATTTTCATATCCTCGACGGAATCAATCGCCACCCCCGCCTTGCCCACATCGCCAGTGACGCGGGGATGATCGCTGTCATAGCCGCGATGGGTGGCCAGATCGAAGGCCACCGACAGGCCCATTTGCCCCGCCGCCAGATTGCGCCGGTAAAATGCGTTGGAATCCTCGGCAGTGGAAAACCCTGCATATTGCCGCACAGTCCACGGGCGCCCTGCATACATCGTCGCCTTGACGCCCCGCAGATAGGGCGAAAATCCGGGCAGGCTGCCGGGAAAATCCAGGTCCGCCACATCCTGCGCCGTATAAACCGGTTTGACGTCAATGCCTTCCGGCGTGCGCCAGGTCAGGGCCTCCAGCGGCCGTTTGCCCAGTTCTTTGGCCGCCAGGGCGCGCCATTCGTCCATTCCCGGTTTTTTCGTCATGTGCCGTCCCGTGCGCCGATCATATCATTGCCGTAATACTAGCATGAACTTCTGGATTATTCACCTGCCGCCGCGGGGGCCAGCTGGCCCATCGGGGGCGCCGCCGCCGCCGGCGCGGCTTTCTTTTTGCGTATCAGCAGGCCGGGAATAATGGCCAGCAGAAACACGAAAGTCAGGATCAGAAAACAGTCCCGGAACGCCAGCATATAGGCCTGGGAGTAAATCATCCGCCCCAGATAAAACAGCGCCGTTTCTTCCTGGGTCAATTCTGTCAGCCCGGCCATATCGAACACGCCGGAAAACTTTTCCAGCAGCTCCAGCGTCGCGGTGTTGGCCGCAGTCTGGGTTGACGTCATCGCCTCCAGAAAGAAGTTGGTGCGCTGGGCCAGTATGACGGAGACGATATTCACGCCGAACGCCCCCCCCAGCTGCCGCACAAAGTTATTGATGCCCGACGCCTGGGCAATCAGATGCATGGGCATCGCCCCCATCGAGGCCGCCGTCAGCGACGGCATGCACATGCCCAGCCCGACACGCCCGACCATGATCCAGATCGTAATCGTCACAAACGGCGCATTGAGATCCATCCCGGTCATCAGATAACAGGAAAACGAAAACAGCACCAGGCCGAGCACCATCGGTATCGTCGGCGAAAGCCGGTCGCTCATGAAGCCGGCCAGCGGAAAAACGAACAGCATGATCAGGCCCGGCGGCATCAGCAGCAATCCCGCCGAGAGCGCCGTGCTGCCCTGGACGGTTTGCAGAAACAGCGGCGCCAGATAGGTCGAGCCATACAGCCCGCCCCCAAACACAAACATCACGATGGCCGCAGGCGCGAACGAGGGTTGCAGAAAAACCCGCAACTGCAACAGGGGTTGCGCCACGATCAGTTCCCAGGTGATAAACACCACAAAAGAAACCCCTGCCGTTATCAGACAAAACAGCACGAAATTTTCATGCCACCCATTTTTCTGCCCTTCAGTCAGGCCGATCAACAGGGTGCTGACGGATATGGAAACCAGGATAAGGCCGGTCCAGTCAAATTTTTCGCGCGGCCCGGTCGCTTCGCGGTCGATCAGAAACAGCGATCCCATGGCGATGGCGGCAATTAACAGGGGCACTTCCAGAAAAAAAATGTACCGCCAGCCAAGCGTGTCAATCACCAGGCCGCCAACGCTTGGACCAAGGGCCGGGGCCATGACGGCCCCCATGGCGAAAATTCCCATGGCGCGGCCGCGCTGTTCGGGTGGAAACACCTGGAACATGATCATCATTGTCAGCGGCGTCATGATGCCCGCAGCCGCGCCCTGAAACACCCGGATGGCGATCAGGAAATCCTCGTTCGGCGCAAACATGCCGGCCACGGAGCCAAGCAGAAAAAGACAGAGAGAGGAAACGAAGGTGAACCTGGCCCCGAAGGAATGCACCATCCAGCTATTGGCCAGCATTGTGATGGTGCTGGACGCCAGAAAGCCCGTGGCCAGCCATTGCGCCTTGTCCTGGCCGATGCCAAACGCGCCCATGATTTCCGGTATCATCACATTGACAATGGTGGCCGGCAGCAGGGTGGCCAAAGTTCCCACCATTGCCGTGATCACGGCAAACAGGCGGTAATTCGGGCCGAATTCTGCAAACTTGGCCGCAATGGCCGGCGTTATCTGCCCGCCGGACGGAGGCGGCGGCCCGGGATTATCTTCCGGGGATGTCAACTGCGACCTCTACCATCATGCCAGGCTTTAACAGATGATCGCGCTGGTCCACATCGATACGCACCTCAAGACGCTGCGCGATTTTGGTAAAGTTGCCGCTGGGATTGGGATTGGGAAGCAGGGCGAACTGGCTGGTCGCCGCATTGCCGATGCGCACCACCTTGCCGTCAAATTTTTCGCCTGGATAGGCGTCTACCGTCACCGAGGCGTGGGCGCCAATCTTGACAAAGCGGATTTCGTTTTCCTTTATGTTCGCATTAACCCAGATATTGTTCTGATCATGGACCATCAGCAGGCGCTGACCGGGGCGGACATATTCGCCGGGGTTGGCAAAGGTTTCATCGACGACGCCATTCACCGGGCTTTTCACCGCGCGGTCCGAAATATCCAGCGCCTGCCGCTCGCGCTGGGCGTTAAGCCGCGCCTCCTGCGCGCCCATCATGCGTAACCGCTCATCCAGCACCAGCAGTTCCATGCGCGACGATTGCGCCGTCGCCATCGACGCGCGGCCTGCTTCCACCGCCGCCTGGGCGCGTTCTTCTTCCTGTTGCGCCTTGGTCAGGCGGTTGCGCTCTGTTTCCCAGCGCTGGGCCGCGATCACTTTATCCTTGTACAGAGCATCGATGCGTTTGTAATCGGCGCGCGCCATCTGCACATCGGATGCGGCGCTGTTGGACCGGGCCTGCACTTCATTGAGCATCGCCTGGGCCATATCAAACTGGCTTTTCGTGCGCTGGTCTATCTGATCGCGGCTGAGGCTTAGCGCGGCTTTTTCCGCGCGTACGGCTTCCAGCCCGGCGTCCATTTCCGCCAGCATCAGACTGGATTCGCGGTTATCAATTTCGATTAGCAGGTCGCCTTTGCGGACAGTCGCGCCTTCTTTGGCGGGAAAGCTGGTAACCCAGCCTGCGGCGCGGCTGCTGATGGAAACCATGGTGGAAGATAGTCTGGAATCCTGCACATACACGTGGGTATAGCGGCCATAGAGCCAGCTGCCGATGGCAAGTAGCGCAATCAGCGCCACGCCGGCCAGCAGCATGAGACGGGCTTTGGGGGTGCCGAACAATTCTCCCAGCAGTCCCCTGCCACGATTGCGGGTTTTAACGATGCCAGTTGACATATCGTTCATAATTTTCCTCGGCGTCTTATCGTTATAGACCTGTCAATCCTTAATAGTCGCAAACTAAACGATATATCATGGAAAATTAAGGTAAATCTTTGATCATAGATTTTATGGGTCATAAATAATTAATTTTATGATACTTTTACAAATCCATGAATCGGTGTTTACTATCCATTGGCTACTACATTTAGTGCGTGAACGAATCGCGAAAAACACTGACTTGCCGATTCGGGCTTGGCTTGTTCCAGTTTGGTTCCGGCATATGGGTGGACTGTGCAAAACTTTGTTAACCTCTGGCAAGCGTCTCTAACTTATCACAAATATTATCTATTTGTCTGTTGCGGGCGCGGCAGTTGCGCGGCACAGTCAGACCCATGAACATTCAGCCCCGTGACCGCTTCCAGGCAACCCGCCGCTCTCAGGAACGCGGCGAGGTGACGGCGGTGCTTGGCCCGACCAACACCGGGAAAACCCATCTTGCGGTGGAGCGGATGCTGGGTCACGCCAGCGGCATGATCGGATTGCCCCTGCGCTTGCTGGCCCGCGAAATCTATGATCGCGTAGTGAAGGCCCGCGGTGCGGCCTGCGTCGCGCTGATTACCGGTGAGGAAAAAATCCTGCCCGCACGGCCCAGCTATTACGTGTGCACGGTCGAATCCATGCCGGTAAGCATTGAGACCGAATTTCTGGCGGTGGACGAAATCCAGCTATGCGACGATGCGGAACGCGGGCATATCTTCACCGACCGCCTGCTGCATGCGCGCGGGCGCCGCGAGACCATGTTTCTGGGGGCCGAAACCATGCGGCCCCTGCTGCGCCAGCTACTGCCCGAGGCGCGCTTTGTGTCACGGCCCCGGTTTTCCAAACTGGTCTATGCGGGCACGAACAAACTCAGCCGCCTGCCGCGCCGTTCGGCGATTGTCGCATTCTCGTCCGACGCCGTTTATGGCATCGCGGAACTGATCCGCCGCCAGCGCGGCGGCGCCGCCGTGGTCATGGGATCGCTCAGCCCGCGCACCCGCAATGCCCAGGTTGCGCTGTTTCAGTCCGGGGACGTGGATTTTCTGGTCGCAACGGACGCTATCGGCATGGGCATCAATATGGACGTGGACCATATCGCCTTTGCCAGCGTGAGCAAATTCGACGGTTTTGGCCACCGCGATCTTCGTCCCACCGAAATTGCGCAGATTGCAGGGCGCGCCGGGCGCTATTTAAACGACGGCACGTTCGGCGCCACGGGCGATGCCCGGCACATGGATGAAGAGCTGATAAAGCAGGTTGAAAATCACCATTTTGATCCCCTGCGCAGTATCAAATGGCGTAATTCCGAGCTTGATTTCGGCACTGTGTCCCGGCTGATCGGCAGTCTCGAAATTGCCCCGCCGATAGGCGGTCTCAGACGCACACGGGAAAATTGTGATCTTACCGCATTGCGCCTGCTGGCGTCCGATGGCGGTATTGCGCAGATGGCCACGGCGCCCGCCGCTGTCAAAAGATTGTGGCAGGTCTGTCAGGTTCCCGATTTCCGCAAGCTCGGGCCGGAACTGCACGCCCGGATGCTGGCCGAGATATACCGCCATTATATGAGCGACGCCGGCGTGCTGCCGGAAGATTATGTGGCGCGCCACGTTGACCGGCTTGACAAAGTGGATGGAGACATTGACACATTATCCACCCGCATCGCCCATATACGCACCTGGACTTTTGTGGCCAACCGATCAGGCTGGCTGGCTGATTCTAACTATTGGCGAGAACGTACGCGCGGGATAGAAGATAGATTGTCTGACGCACTGCACGAACGATTGACCCAGCGCTTCATCGACCGCCGCACCAGCGTGTTAATGAAACGGCTACATCAAAAGGAAGAACTTATGGCTTCGCTCACCACCGAGGGCGATGTAATGGTCGAAGGCGAATTTGTTGGCCGTCTGGACGGCTTCCGGTTTTCGGCCGACCCAAGTGTGGACGGCATTCATGCCCACACATTGCGCAATGCGGCGGCCCAGGCCCTGCAGGGCGAGATTGGCGCGCGCGCCTTCCGGCTTGATCGCCATGCCCGCATTGATGACGGCAAGATCATCGCCATTGGCGATGACGGTCTGATCCGCTGGGAGGGCATGGTCGTGGCGCGGCTTTGCCCCAGCCAGGATGTGCTGAACCCGCGTGTGGAACTGATCGCCGACAGCGATCTGTTATCCGGTCATGCGGAAATTGCCGTGCGCGAAGCCCTTGAAGGCTGGCTGACCCGGCGGGTCCGCAGCGTGCTGGAACCGCTGATTTTGTTGCGGGACTCGACAGAGCTGGCCGGCGCGGGAAAGGGCCTGGCGTTTCAGCTGGTAGAAACCATGGGATTATTATCACGCACCGGTGTTGCCGGCTTTGTGAAGAATGTCGATCAGACCGAACGCGCCAAATTGCGCAAGCTGGGCGTGCGGTTTGGCGAACATTATATCTACATGCCCGCCCTTATCAAACCCGGCCCTTCGGCCATGAAACTGCGCTTGTGGCGGATTGGCAATCGCATTGAAGCGCCCCTGAGCATTCCAGCGGCGGGACTATCGTCGGTGCCTGTCGATCCGGCCATGCCGGACGGTTTTTATCTGGTTGCGGGTTATGGCGTGTGCGGGCCGCGCGCCATCCGTATTGACATGCTGGAACGCCTGATGGTGCAGTTGCGTCAGAAAAACACGTCTGGCGCGTTTCCCCTGACAGCCCAACTCTGGTCCCCGGTGGGGTGCGGAGTGGGAGATTTTGAGGCGGTCATGCGGGCGTTGGGATATGCGCCGGTCAAATCATCGCCGATCATAACTTCCCCGGAAGCGGCAGATCCCGCTGTGTCCGAAACGCCCCAGACAGGGGAAGGCGCCGATGAACCGGTTGCCGAAGACGAAGAACAATTGGTGATGGATCTTGAGGATGAAGTCACCCCTGAGCCGGAATTGCTGCTGGCGCCCCCATCTGAGGAACATCTGGAAGTAAATCTGGAATTTGACCTGCCGATGGCGCAAGAGGAAATGACGCAAACCGGGGCGGGCGCGCGCCAGATTGCAGACCCCGCCCAGATACTATGGAAATTTCAGCCGCCCCGCGCGCCCCGCACTGCCCAGCAGCCAAAACCCGCCAGACAGCGCCGCGAACATGTCATACCCAGGCGCGCTGTCAGTGAAACCCGCTTGCTCGACCCTGCCATTGTACAGGCCCGCGAAGCCGCCAAAGCGGCTATTGCCCCCCGTCCCGCGCCGAAGGAAAATAAACAGCCCAGGGCGCGCACTGAAAAACCCCGGGGCAATATCAAGCTGGACAGCAAGCCCCAGGAACAAAAGCCGCGCCAGCAAGCGGCGGAAAAACCCATCGATCCGGATTCGCCCTTTGCGAAACTGCAGGCCCTGAAGGAGCGCATGCAGAAATCAGCCTGAAAAAACGGGAGGCCCATGACTGGAACCAGCGTACCGCAACCTCAAAATTATGATTGCAGCCTGCGTATCGATAAATGGCTGTGGCATTCCCGTTTCTTCAAAAGCCGTTCCGCCGCCGCCCGGTTCGTTGCGGGCGGTAAGGTCCGCGTCAATCGCCGCCCGATTGCAAAAACCGCATTTGCGATCAAACCAGGCGATATTCTGACCTTTGTATGGAATGATGGTGTCCTCGTCATTCAGGTTCAGGCCCTTGGGGCGCGCCGTGGCCCGCCAGCCGAGGCGCGCGCCCTGTACGAAGATCTTTCTGATCCGCGCCATGACAGCCTCAATCAGCCGCTTGCGCCCGCTTCGCGCCCCATGCTAGATCGTGGCTATGGTCAATCGGATAACAGCTCTGTTCACGCGGCAACCGGCTAGGGATGCCGCGAAAAATCCCGTTCGCACGATTGCGGAAAAGCATATCGCGGCAGTAGCCCTGCTGATCGAGGCGGCAACCCTGGATGGCAGTTTTGAAGCGCCGGAGCAGAACGCCGTCCGGCATATCGCCGCCGGGCGTTTCGGGCTGAACCCGGCGGAGGTCGAGACCTTGTTCGAGCTTGCCCGCCAGCGCCACGACAGCGCCAATCAGCTTTTCGGATTTACCCACGTAATCAATCAGTCCTATGCCCCGGATGAACGGGTCGAAGTAGTGGAAATGTTGTGGGAAGTCGTTTATGCAGACGGGGTTTTGCATGATTACGAAGCCAATCTGATGCGCCGGATCGGCGGACTGATTTATGTGTCGGACATGGATCGCGGCAATGCCCGTAAACGGGTTATGGCGCGATTGGGAATTGAATGATAATCAATGCCGCCAGTTAACCTGGTCAAGGCGTGAATTACGGAGGATTGGATGACTTATATCGTCACAGAGGCGTGCATCAAGTGCAAATTCATGGACTGTGTGGAGGTCTGTCCCGTGGACTGTTTCTACGAGGGCGAGAACATGCTGGTGATTCACCCGGATGAATGTATCGATTGCGGCGTCTGTGAACCGGAATGCCCCGCCGAAGCCATCGTCCCCGACACGGATCCGGGCCATGAAAAAATGCTGGGTATAAACCGCGAATATGCCCTGAAATGGCCCAACATCACGATTGCCGGCACGCCGCCCGATGATGCGGAAGATTTCAAGGGCGAAGACGGTAAGTTTGACAAATATTTTAGCGCAAAGCCCGGCCAGTAAATTGATCCGGACAGACGGGCCGGATTTCCGGCCCGTCCATTATTCCTTTCGCCGTCAACCAGTTCTTAGGATTAACCGGGCATTGTGGCCGGTATAGTCACCTAACAGAACGGCGATCCCCATGACCCAATTCAAGTCCAGGCCTTTCAGCGCCGAAATCCATTTCGTGAAACAGGCCGGCGGCACGGAAAATCCCGCCGGTGACGCTCGCTTGTCCGGGCAGCGGCCGGCGGCATTTGGCGGTCAGGCGGAAATCCTGGCGGCCATCGCCGGTTTGCGCGAGGAACTGTTTCAAAAAACTGCAACATCCCCGCTCAGCGGCGCGGCAGGATCCAGGAT
>JBEBFX010000113.1:0-10607 GCA_040081735.1 Alphaproteobacteria bacterium
AAAATGGTCTGGCGGTTGCATACGGGTCTTGGAATCCCGGCAGCGTCGCTAATTAAAGCTGGGCATAATCAGGCGGCCTGAATGCCGCCTGTCCTTCAATCCCCTACCTTCCCCACAAACACCACCCCGAGCAACCCATCGAAATGCGCGTCGCTGGTCAGCAGCACGGCGCCATGTTCCAATGCGGTGGCGTAGCGCAATTCCTTTTAAGGTTGAACCCACCGGGGCAAACTTAAAAGGTAAAAATTGCTCCAAAACATGGTCTGGACAATCGCGCCGGCGGTGGCGAGCCTGTGCAGGCGGCAAAGTTCCGCTGACGCCAGCGCGATCCTGGTGACGAGCGGCGCGGCCCGCGCGGGGGCTGACATCATCCTCTCAGGTTGACATATCGTCCTTCATTGTGCACAGTCGCGCATCCCAGCAAGGAGTATAGATGATGGACTTTAGCCAGTTCGAGACAGACCTGCGTTCGGACGGCTTTCGGGTTGTGAATACCAGCCAGAAGCCGAATAAACTTGCGCCAAATCACTGCCATGACTTCGACGCCAGGGTGTTGGTCCTGGGGGGCGAAATCACCGTTACCCGCGACAACACTCCGGTCACCTTCCGTACGGGGCAGTGCTTTGAAGTCCCTGCGGGCTACATGCATGCCGAGCATGTTGGGCCGGAAGGCGTCGCATTGCTCGCGGGCACCCGCCGCAAGGGGCCGCTTACCCGCGAAGCGTTCGAGAGCGATTTGCGCCGCGACGGTTTTGAGGTCGTGCATGGCGGTCAGCAGCCCTGCTTCGCCGAGGAGTTGCACGCGCACGATTTTGACGTGCGGATCATGGTGTTGAGCGGCGAAACCACGGTGACCCGTGACAACAAGGCTGTGACATTCAAAGCCGGCGATAACTGTGAAATACTGGCGGGGTGTCAGCACACGACAATGGCAGGGCCTGAAGGTGTCGCCTTTATCGCCGGCAAGGCGTGCCGCCAGGCATCCATTAGCTAAATCATCACTCCTGCGGGGGTTCTTTGGCCGTAATGGCGCCGGCTTGAACTGACAATCTACTATTTTGAGGTGGCGTCTGTCAGTGCAAGCCGGAAGCACTAAGGCGGCCCCTGTCCTTCATCCCCCCGTCTTCGCTACAAACACCACCCCCGGCAGCCCGTCAAAATGCGCATCGCAGGTCAGCAGGTCGGCGCCATGCGCCAGCGCGGTGGCGTAGACAATCGCATCGGCGGTGGCGAGTTTATGCTGGCGGCAAAGCTCCGCCGCCGCGAGCGCGATTTTTGTGTCTAGCGGGGCGACGTGGCACATTTGCATGAAAGCCGCCACCTGATCGGCCTTGTCCTCTCCGGCCTCGCGTGTCAGCCATTTGGCGAGTTCGAGCTGAACGATCGTCGGCACCAGCCATTCCTCCCGCGCCGGGATGGCGGACGCGATGGCTTTGCCCGTGGGTGATGCGATCAGCCATTCCACCCATGCGGACGTATCCACAAGGCGCATCAGAAGCGGTCATCCCGGTCGCGATAATCAGTTGGCCTTGCGCCTTTGGCGATTCCTGCCAGCGCCTTTGCTTCGGGAACCGGGATGAGAAGCACGCCCGTGCCTTTAGGAATGAAGGCAAACTCCTGACCCGCCTTCCATTTTTTGGCCGTACGCACGGCCTTGGGGATGGAAATCTGGAATTTTGCCGAAAGGGTTGCGGTATCAGCCATATTCTTTCCATGATGTTATCGATTGTATGTATGTAAGAAATACCATGGACCGGCATTCTCCACAAGCCCTCGCATCAGAAAAGCAAACATGGTCAATGCTTTGTGAACAGATAACTTCGTGCGGAGTGATAACCGAACAGATCATTTTTACCGGAAATTAAGGTCTGTTCGATTAAATGACCTGTGTTGATACGGCCATGAAGCTCAATAAGCGCCAGCCTCAAAACTGGCACGAACATCAGGCCGGCGGCATAGGAACGGAGGCGGCGCCTTTGCGGAGGTTCGCACGGGCGACGCGCTTCTCGAAACGGCAATCCGTCAGGAATGACGGGACGCAAAGCTACCGGCCCCAATCCTTACTTAAGGCAGGGCAGCGGGGCTACCGAAAGGAGAGATCATGCGTGTTATCGTTCTCGCATCGCAAAAAGGCGGTTCCGGCAAAACGACGCTGGCCGGGCATCTTGCGGTACAGGCTGAATTATCAGGCGCCGGCCCCGTTGCGCTGATTGATACCGATCCCCAGGGCAGTCTGGCCAAATGGTGGAATGCGCGCGCCGCCGAGACGCCCGCCTTCGTTGCCGCGCGGTTTGAAAATCTGCAATCCGATCTTGATTCCCTGCGCGCCCAGGGCTTCAAGATGGTGTTCATTGATACGCCCCCCGCCGTGACAAAAGCCATTTCGCATGTGGTCGGTTTTGCCGATCTTGTGGTGATGCCCACACGGCCCAGCCCGCATGATCTGCGCGCCGTTGGGGCCACGGTTGAAATTGCCGCCGCGCATAATAAATCGATGGTTTTTGTGATCAACGCCGCCACAGCGCGCGCCAAGATCACCGCTGAAGCGGCGGTCGCCCTGTCGCAGCATGGCACCGTTGCGCCAGTCATGCTCAATCACCGGGTTGATTTTGCGGCCAGCATGACCGACGGCCGCACCGTGATGGAATATAGCTCGAATGGCCCTTCTGCGAAGGAAGTGCGCGAATTATGGACCTATCTCGGCAATCGTCTGACCATGCTGTCCGGCGGGCCGGTGGCGTTTACGGACCCGGCGGGGTTTGATTTTGACGCTCCGGTTCTGGCGCTGCCTGCGGCGGTTGCACAGCCCCGGCTCAGTCAGGGCACAAGCCTGGTGGCCCTTGCCGCCGCCATAGAAAAAGCTGCATCGCCCGCGCAGCAGGATGAGATTGTATCGCCGGCGCCGCTGGCGCTGGAAATTGCCGCGGACGAAATTCAGATACGCGAGGATGACGCGGCCTTCGATATGGACAGCGTACCGCCGCCCTTCAGGGAAAATCCGCAGCTGGCGCTGCTTGAGGCGGTGCTGCGTCTGCGCGGTGAACTGGATTACCCCGTATCCCTGGACACGATCATTTCGCCGCCTGATGATGAGAACAATGCGGCGGCGAATTCGGCATCAAAGGAAATCACACCGGTGCGGCGTGGTTTGAGCAACCCATTCCTCAATCGCATGATCGGCTTTGGCCGGCGCGGTTGATTTGAGCGGGCGCGTGGGCGCTGCATGGCGCCGGTGACCTTTGGTGATGAATATTGGCGCGATATTGCGGATCGGCAGCCCTGTAAGCGGGCGCCAGTCAGCGCAAGTTCGCCTGGACAGGAATAATCGAAATGAGCATGGAAAAATTTGCCTCACTCCATAGCGGCCTGATTGCCCGCAAAGGAGAGGCTTCGCCCACACCGCCCGTCAATCTGGATGTTTTTAATCAGGATAAATCCGTCCCGCCTGTAGTGACGTTTCCGGTTGCGGCCCTTAACTGTGAAATGCCTGACACCGCCGTCAGGCCCAAACGGCCCCGGCGCATTGCCGAGGACAATAAATCAGGTGTCAAGGCTTTGACATTCCGGCTTGATCCGGCACTTTATCACCGCGTGCAGGTTGCCGCCGCGAAGCTGGGCTGGACCAGCCAGGATTTGCTGCGGGCGGCGGTTGAAGGGCATCTTGCGCATTTGGGGCGCGACGTTTTCCCGAACTGCGGTTGCATTGGCGGCAAGGATGGCTGCGGGTAACAAATGTCTGGCGGGGCCTACTGCGCAGCCCAGATGATGCGGGCAATCCAGCTAAGATCGGCGGGGGTAAAGGTCCGCAGCGGGAATTCCGGATTGAATGAAGACAGTTCCACGCGGCTGGCGGTTTTGCGCAGCAATTGTTTGGCCATGACTTCGCCGCCACGGGTTTTGGCCACAACGCGGTCGCCGCGCCGCACGTCCGCCTGGGGTGAGACAACAACAATATCGCCATCGCGATAAACCGGCAGCATGCTGTCACCACTGATTTCCAGGGCATAGGCATTTTCATCCCCCAGGCCGGGAAAGTTCACCGTGTCCCAGCCGCCCCCCACAGGAAAGCCGCCATCGTCGAAAAAACCGTGGGCGCCAGCCTGGGCGAATCCTATAACCGGAATGGGTCTGGAATTGCGGATGGCGCTATCGGTTTCGGGTTCGATCAGGCGCGCGAAATCAGCTATTGACGCGCCCGTAGCCTGAAGCACCCGTGACAGGCTTTCCGTGCTGGGCCAGCGCAGCTTGCCTTCATGCAGACGTTTAGACCGGTTAAAGACGGTGGGATCCAGCCCGGCCCGCCTGGCCAGACCCGACGGCGAAAAACCGTGGGCCGATGCAAGGGCGTCGATACCTTCCCAGACTTGTTTATGGCTTAACATGGCGCTATGACTTCATTCATGGAGTAGGAATAATAGCATATTAAGCGAGAAAATGAAAGCGGGATATGGTGGATATGATATATAAAATTTTGCGCCTCCCGGAATGGCGCACAGCCCGGAACCAGGGCGAACTGACCGGGGCGAGTGTGGATATTGCGGATGGATATATTCATTTTTCGACGGCGCTTCAGGTGAGAGAGACCGCGGCGCGGCACTTTTCCGGCGAACACGAGCTGATTTTGCTGGCGGTTGACCCGGACGGGCTGGGTGATGCGCTGCGGTGGGAGCCGTCACGCGGCGGCGATTTGTTCCCGCATTTATATGCGGCCCTGCCGCTGAACAAAGTGGCTGCTGTCTACAGGCTGGTCCGCGGTGAAGACGGGAAACATCGGTTCCCGCCGGAAACTGGCGTCTGAATGGCGAATTTTTACACATTTGCAGGCCCGATATTACGGGCGCTGGACCCGGAAACGGCGCATGGTCTGACGATTCGCGCCCTTAAACTTGGCCTGGCGCCCCGCATCAGGGTGCCGCATCTGCGGGTTCTCGAAACTTCCGTTTTTGGATTAAAGTTTCCAAATCCGCTGGGCATTGCGGCGGGGTTTGACAAAAATTCTGAAGTGCCTGATGTAATGCTGGGCCTGGGCTTTGGATTTGCAGAGACCGGCACTGTCACGCCGCTGCCCCAGACCGGCAATCCGCGCCCGCGCATTTTTCGTCTTCGTGAAGATGGCGCAGTGATCAACCGGCTGGGTTTCAACAATCAGGGGCTTGAACGCTGCGGCGAACGGCTGGCGGCCCGTCAAAACCGCCCCGGGATCGTTGGCGCAAATATCGGCCCGAACAAGGACAGCGTGGACCGCATTGCGGATTATCTGATCTGTTTTGACGCCCTGGCCGGGTTGGCGGACTATTTTACCATCAACGTTTCATCGCCCAATACGCCGGGTCTGCGCGGGCTTCAGGATCGGGATATACTGCAAAATTTGCTGGGGCAATTGACGGCGGCGCGTGCGCGAAGGCAAATTAATGTTCCTCTGCTGCTCAAAATCGCGCCGGATCTTGATGAACAGGCCCTAAGCGATGTCGTGCAGGCGGCGCTGGCTGCGGGTATAGATGGCATGATTGTTTCCAATACAACGGTTGCGGCGCGTGATGGGCTGCATAGTCCCCATCGCCATGAAGAGGGAGGGTTATCCGGCAGACCATTATTTGAACGCTCGACACGGATGCTGTGCGACGTGTATCGCCTTGCGGGGGGAAAACTTTCGATAATAGGGGCAGGTGGCGTTGCCTCGGGCGCTGATGCGTATGCGAAAATTCGGGCCGGGGCTTCGCTGGTTCAGCTTTATACCGCACTGACCTTTGCAGGACCGGATTTGGCGGTTAATATAACCAATGAGCTGGCGTCGCTGCTGGCGAAAGACGGTTTTGCGAGAGTAGGCGAAGCGGTTGGCGCAGATGCCTGAAACGAACGCCGAGGGGCCATGACGAGTGTAATTATCTATCATAATCCGCGCTGCACCAAATCACGTCAGACTTTGGCGCTGTTGCAGGAGCGCGGCGTCAAGCCGCAGGTCATCGAATATTTGCAGACGCCGCCTACGGTTAAGGAGCTTGAGGCGATTTTAATCATGCTGGGGATGAAGCCGCGCGATCTGATGCGCAAGGATGAATCGCTATACAAGGAACAGCAGCTGGACAATGAGCGATTAAGCTATGGGCAGCTGGTTCATGCGATGATCAGATCGCCCATCCTGATCGAGAGGCCAATCGTCGTTAACGATGGCAAGGCCGCCATCGGCCGGCCGCCGGAGAAAGTCCTTGAAATTCTGTAGTATATTTCTTGTGCTGCTGGGCAGTGTCATCACCCAGGGTCTTATCGGGGGCGCACGCTCTGAAACGCCGGTTCAGATTTGCGACAAGGCAACCCTGCCGGAACGCGACTTTCTGACATGTGAGGGTGGGCGTCTGCGCGCAGAAGGGCAGGCGCTGCTAGATCAGGCAAAGGCGCAAATTGCCAGCGGGAACAAAATCGGCGCTGACTGTGAAGCGCTCAAGGACAACGAGGAGGCCCGCGATTGCAATTTGCTGTCTTCGGACCTGTTCGAAGACGCCACCTTCAAACGCGCCATGGCGGCGGACATCCTCGATCAGGCAGACCGGGTGGACGCCCGCGCGGCGGATATGCGCAAGGCGAAGTAGTGGGGGGCAAATATAGGCGGTAAAGCCGATCACAGGTAACCCTTAAAACTACCTTTTACTGAATATATTGGTTTTATACTATAAATGATCGGTCTGCTGAACGGATGCTATGTAGTAACGCGAGGAGGCGAAACCCATGTCGACTGAACTCTCTTATAATCCCAAACCCTTGGGTGTGACAGACAAGCTGTTTGAAACTCTCAAACGGTTTCTCCGGGAGGAGCCTGTGGCTATGTCAGTGGCACTCGCCTTCGTCGCCGCGGCCTTTACTAATAGCATCGCTGCCTTTGCTATCACGGGCGTGCTTTCATGGTTTTCTGCGAAGCGCCTCTTGATCCTCCACCAAGCCGAGAATGATCGCAAGACGGGACAGGGGGCGGCTGGTGTCTCTGGATCCTAAGGACTTTGGTGCGAAGACCAATAGTGACATCGGAGTGTTCCTGGTTGGCGCAGCCATTGGCGGCGGTCTGGATGCAGTGCTTAATGTGGCTGGCTTTGCTGAGCCGTTTGTTTTTGCAGGTATTTGCGGCGGTGGCGCGCTTGGCCTGAAGTAGCTCATAGAAAGTTGGCGAGATCGCTAATAGAGCAATATCCAGTCAGGTTGAACTGGATATTGTTCAGGCGCGCTTGAATTTGGGCAGGAAGCCGTTCACCCCACGGCGCCGGCCGCCTGGGCGTATTTCCAGGCCTGTTCGGAAAGCGGGCGCACCCTTGCTGCGCGTTCGGCGGCATGTTCGCTGGCCGCCGTGCCGTCGCGCACCCGGCCCAGAATGCCCTGCAGAATTCCCGCAAGCCGGAAGAAATTATAGGCGAAATAGAAATCCAGATTTTCAATGCTTTTGCGCCCGGACAGTTCGCAATAACGGGCGGCGTATTCTTTTTCTAACGGAATGCCCAAAGCGCGCAGTTCTGCTTCGGATGTTGAACCAAGATCGGAATCCGGGCTGCGCCATTGCATCAGATGATAGGTGAAATCACCCAACGGATGGCCAATGGTGGACAGTTCCCAGTCCAGTACAGCAATAATGCGCGGCTCAGTTGGATGCACCAGCGCATTATCCAGCCGGAAGTCTCCATGAACGAGGCTGACAGTATCATCTGGCGGAATATTTTTGGGCAGCCATTCAATCAGCCGGTTCATCTCCTTGACCTCTTCGGTTTCGGAGGCCTGATATTGTTTCGTCCAGCGTGAAATCTGCCGGGCGAAATAATTGCCGGGGCTGCCGAAATCGCCAAGGCCGACGGCGGTGTAATCGACCTTGTGCAGGTTGGCCATGAAGTTGACCTGACTGTCGAAAATCCTGGTGCGATCTTCCTTGCTGACGCCGGGCACCAGCGGTTCCCAGAACCCCCGGCCTTCAACGCATTCCATAATGTAGAACATGGTGCCGAGAATGCTTTCATCCTCGCACAGACAAAATGTGCGCGGGACTGGAATGCTGGTTTTATTCAGCGCGGTGATCACTTTATACTCACGATCGACTGCATGGGCGGATTTCAGCAAAATGCCGGGCGGCTTGCGGCGCAGCACATAGGACGCGCGCGGGGTGTTCAGCTTGTAGGTCGGGTTGGATTGGCCGCCCTTGAATTCCTCGATCTGCAACGGACCCTGGAAGCCTTCCACATGCCCCTGCATATAGGCGAACAGGGCCTTTTCATCGAGGCGATGTTTTGGATCAACTTCCTTGGTGCCGGAAAACTGTTCCTGTCTGCTAAGCTCTTCCATGGTTCCTGTCCCCGGCTGCGCGTGATTTCTTGATTACAGATATATGATAGCTGTTTTGACAGGCGCTTTCCAGCCCGCTTAGCGCAACCGGCGCAGGGCCCGCCAGGCGATATCGCGGCGGCAGAAACCGCCCGGCCAGTCAATCCTGTCTACGGCGCTGTAGGCAAGGCGGACGGCCTGGTCAATTGTATCTCCGGTGGCCGTGATATTCAGCACGCGGCCCCCATTGCTCAGAATTGTTCCGTCACGGGCAATGGTTCCGGCATGAAATATCTGAACGCCCGCAAGCGCGCCGGCCACGCCAAGCCCCTTGATTGGCTCGCCTTTAATATAATCGCCGGGATAGCCTTTTGCCGCCAT
Source organism: Alphaproteobacteria bacterium (assembly GCA_040081735.1). Classification (GTDB taxonomy): domain Bacteria; phylum Pseudomonadota; class Alphaproteobacteria; order UBA11222; family UBA11222; genus UBA11222. Next base: position 8,674 of record JBEBFX010000113.1, read on the forward strand.
AACAACCGTTACCGAATTCATCGGCGACCATCGCAATTCCATCCCCGCCAGGTTTCCCTCGGCCGACGCCAGCAAGGCCGGCAGCAGATCGCTTTCCAGCCGCGCCATCAGCACCTGACATTCCGGGTCGCCGAAGCGGGCATTATATTCAATCAGATAAGGCCCCTTGTCCGTGATCATCAGTCCGGCGAACAGCACGCCCCTGAAGGGGGCGCCAGCCGCCGTCATGGCGGCAATCGTGGGCTCTATGATACGCTGCATGGTCAGGGCGCACATCTCGTCCGTCATCACCGGCGCGGGGGAATAGGCGCCCATGCCGCCCGTATTGGGTCCGGTGTCGCCTTCGCCAACCCGCTTGTGATCCTGCGCCGTCGCCAGGGGCAGGGCGGTTTCGCCATCCACCAGAACAAAGAAACTGGCTTCTTCGCCGTACAGAAATTCTTCCACCACCAGTTCGGCGCCCGCACTTCCAAACGCACCGCCCAGGATTTCATCCACGGCGGCCTCGGCCTCGGCCAGGGTTCCGGCGAGGATCACGCCCTTGCCCGCCGCAAGGCCATCGGCCTTGATGACAATCGGCGCGCCCTGCTGGCGGATATAGTTTTTGGCGGCGGCGGCGTCGCTGAACCGTTGATAGGCGGCAGTCGGGATAATATTGGCGGCGCATAAATCCTTGGTGAAGCCTTTGGATCCCTCCAGCCGCGCCGCCGCCGCCGTTGGGCCAAAGGCCCGGATATTATTTTCGCCCAGATGATCCACCAGTCCGGCCACCAGAGGTATTTCCGGCCCCACAATCACGAAACCAATGTCATGCGCGCGCACAAATTCAGTAACAGCGGCAAAATCCAGCGGGTCCAGCGCCACACATTCGGCCAGCGCCGCAATGCCGCCATTCCCCGGCGCGCAATACAACTTGCCCAGTAAAGGAGATTTGCGCAGCGCCCAGGCCAGCGCATGCTCCCGCCCCCCCGAACCGATCAGAAGTACATTCATGCTTTATTTCCCAAAATCATTCGAGACTTGTATCATGCAAAAACAGAAGCAAAAAGCCCAGGGTACACGCTGTGAGTCTTTCTGAAACCTCTACGAACCTGCCCGAACTCAGCGTCAGCGAGTTATCGGCGGCGCTCAAGCGCCTGGTCGAGGGCGAGTTTGGCTTTGTGCGGGTGCGGGGCGAGATTTCCGGTTTCACCCGGGCGGCCAGCGGCCATTGTTATCTGACCCTGAAAGATGACCGTTCGGTCATTGACGCGGTAATGTGGAAGGGCACGGCGTCGTCACTGCGCTTCAAACCGGAAGACGGCATGGAAGTGGTGTGCAGCGGCAAGCTGACCACCTATCCGGCGCGGTCCAAATATCAGCTGGTTGTGGAAGCCATGGCGCCGGCAGGCGTCGGCGCCCTGCTGGCGCAACTGGAAGAACGGCGAAAGAAACTTGCCGCAGAGGGTCTGTTTGACGCCGCCCGCAAGCGCCCCTTGCCGTATCTGCCGGAAGTGATCGGCCTGGTCACATCGCCCACCGGCGCGGTAATTCGTGATATTCTGCATCGGCTGGCGGACCGTTTCCCGCGCCATGTGCTGTTGTGGCCGGTGCTGGTGCAGGGCGAACTAGCTGCCCGCCAGATTGCGGCGGCGATTGAAGGCTTCAACCGATTGACGCCCGGCGGCGCGGCGCCGCGTCCCGATGTGCTGATCGTGGCGCGCGGCGGCGGCAGTATCGAGGATCTTTGGGCATTCAACGAAGAAATCGTGGTGCGCGCGGCGGCGGCCAGCAAAATTCCCCTGATCAGCGCCGTCGGCCATGAAACCGATACCACTCTGATCGATTATGCCTCCGATCTCCGCGCCCCGACACCGACCGCTGCTGCTGAAATGGCCGTACCGGTGCGGGGCGAATTGCGGGTGCAGGTTCTGGATTTGCAACGGCGTCTGGCG
>JBEBFX010000114.1:0-10545 GCA_040081735.1 Alphaproteobacteria bacterium
ATCTTGGATATCAGGTGAAGGGTTCCGACAGTTCCGATGGCGGCAATGTGGCCCGGCTGCGCGGCCTGGGTATTCCCGTCACCGTGGGTCAATCGGCGGAAAATCTGGGCGAAGCTCGGGTGATGGTCGTATCCAGCGCCATCAGGTCCGATAATCCTGAATTGATTGCGGCGCGCGAACGCGCGCTTCCGGTTGTGCGGCGCGCGGAAATGCTGGCCGAACTCATGCGCCTGAAATGGTGTGTCGCGGTGGCGGGCACCCATGGCAAAACCACGACCACATCCCTGGTCGCCTGCCTGCTGGATGCGGCGCGCTTTGACCCGACCGTGATTAACGGCGGCATCATCAATGCCTATGGCGCCAATGCGCGGCTGGGCGCGGGCGACTGGATGGTGGTGGAGGCTGACGAATCAGACGGCACGTTCACCAAGCTGCCGCCGACAATCGCGATCGTCACCAATATCGATCCCGAGCATCTCGATTTTTATCATGATTTTGAGGCGCTGCGGCGCGCTTTTGACGCCTTTGTCGAAAACGTGCCGTTTTATGGCTGCGCCGTGGTGTGCATCGATCACCCCGAAGTGCAGGCGCTGGTGGGGCGTGTCCGCGACCGGCGCTGCGTCACCTACGGCACGTCACCCCAGGCTGAAGTGCGGGCCGTCAACATTCAGGTTGATGGGGACATCTGGACATTTGACGTGCAGTTTTTTGACCGCATTACGGGCAAGACCAGCCGCATGGAAGGCATGAAGCTGCCGATGCCGGGCATTCATAATGTGCGCAACAGCCTGGCCGCAATAGCCGTGGCGCGGGAATTGAAGATCGACCGGAAAGTGCAGCGCCGTGCGCTGGCGGCGTTCGCAGGCGTCAAGCGCCGCTTTACACGCACCGGGGAATGGGGCGGTATTGGCGTGGTCGATGATTATGGCCATCATCCGGTGGAAATCGCAGCCGTGCTGCGCGCCGCGCGGCAAAGCTGCAAGGGCCGGGTGATTGCGGTGGTGCAGCCGCACCGCTATTCCAGGCTGGCCAATCTGTTTGCGGATTTCTGCACCTGTTTCAATGACGCCGATATTGTTGTGGTCGCGCCCGTGTATGCAGCGGGTGAACAGTTAATTCCGGGCGCCGACAGGGATGCGCTGATCGAGGGGCTGAGGGCCCACGGTCATCGCCGGGTAATGGCGCTGGATGGTCCCGAACAATTGTGCCCGCTGGTTTTGTCCGAGGCGCAATCCGGTGATCTTGTGGTGTGCCTGGGGGCGGGCAACATTACCCAGTGGGCCAATGCATTGCCGGAAGAAATGGCCAGAAATGGCTCACTTTCTAATCTTGAAGCAGGTGCGGCATGATGGCGCGGCGCATCAAACCGGCAGCGTTGCTGCATCGTCTGCCAATAGTGCGGGGCCGGGTAAAGGCGGAGGCCGGTCTGGCGCAATTGACCTGGTTTCGGGTGGGCGGCCCGGCGGAAATTTTGTTTGAACCGCAGGATGCGCAGGACCTGGCTGATTTCCTGGCCGGCCTGCCCGATGATGTGGATGTCACGGTGATCGGGGCGGGATCAAATGTGCTGATCCGTGATGGCGGCATTCGCGGTGTTGTCGTGCAGCTGGGTGCGGGCTTTAGCAATATTCAAATCAGTGATAACGGCCTGATTCTGGCCGGGGCGGCGGCGATGGATGTGAAAGTGGCGTCGGTCGCGCGCGACGCCGGTCTGACCGGGCTGGAATTTTTACGCGGCGTTCCCGGCACGATGGGTGGCGCTGTGCGGATGAATGCGGGAGCGTTCGGCGGTGAACTGAAAGATATTTTTGTCTGTGCGCTGGGTATTGGCAGAAATGGAAGCCCATGCGAATTTTCACTGGCCGATGCGCAATTTGGATATCGCAGCAGCGCCATACCGCAGAATGTAATCCTTACACAGATTTGTGTGCGCGGGCGGCCCGGCGGCCGGGCGGCGATTACGGCGCGCATGGCGGAAATTGCGGCGGAGCGCAGCGCAAATCAGCCCCTTGGCGCACGCACCGGCGGCAGCACATTCGCCAATCCAACTGACCCGGCTGCGGCGGGGCGCAAAGCCTGGGAGCTGATTGATGCGGCGGGTTGCAGGGGCCTGCGCCGGGGCGCCGCCATGGTGTCAGAGAAACATTGCAACTTTCTGGTCAATTGCGGCGCGGCGACGGCGGCGGATCTGGAACAGCTGGGCGAGCATGTCCGCGCCCGCGTTCTCGAAACATCGGGTATCGTGCTGCACTGGGAAATTCAGCGTATTGGCGAACAGGGGGCGCGCATATGAACGCCGCCTGTCATGTCGCCGTGCTGAAAGGCGGCTGGTCCGCCGAGCGTGAGGTTAGTCTTGTATCCGGCGCCAAATGCGCGGAGGCGTTACGCTTTGAGGGCTACCGGGTCAGCGAGGTGGATGTGGACAATGCGCTGGCCAGTGTGCTCATGGCGTTGAAGCCGGATGTCGTATTCAATGCGCTGCATGGCCGCTGGGGCGAGGATGGCTGTGTTCAGGGCATGCTGGAGATGCTGCGCATACCCTATACCCATTCAGGCGTCGGCGCCTCCGCCGTCGCGATGGACAAGCGGATGGCCAAACGGCTGTTTCATGACGCAGGGATCGCCTGTCCCGAAGGCATGGTGATGGATCGTCATGCCTTGGGTGACAGGCATCCGATGCCGCCGCCCTATGTCGTCAAGCCGGTGACCGAGGGATCAAGCGTGGGGGTTTATATTGTCCGCCAGGGGGATAATTCTCCGCCAGGCCAGATTGCGGCGGACGACTGGGCGTTTGGCGACAGCGTGATGGTGGAGCGTTATATTCCCGGACACGAACTAACCGTGGCCGTAATGGGGGATCGCGCTTTGGCGGTTACGGAAATCGTGCCGGAGACGGCGTTCTATGACTATGAGGCGAAATATGCGGCGGGCGGGTCGCGCCATGTAATTCCGGCCAGAGTTGACGCGCAGGTTTACGATCACGCCATGCAGCTGGCGCTGGCGGCGCACCGGCTGCTTGGCTGCCGGGGGGTTAGCCGCGCGGATTTCCGCTACGATGATCGTGTTGCAGGGCGCGATGGGCTTTATCTGCTTGAAATCAATACCCAACCCGGCATGACGCCAACTTCTCTGGTGCCCGAACAGGCGGCCTATCTTGGAATTTCATTTGCCAGCCTGTGCCGCTGGCTTGTGGAGGACGCCTCATGCGCGCGGTAAGGCGGACACCACAAAATCGCGCGCCACGCCAGACGTGGACGCCTGTCCGGAAGCTGCGGCGCAATGTGGTCATTTGCGCGATTGTCCTGGCGCTTGCCGGCGGCGCGGGTTTCGCGGCGCTGCACTCCGGCAACGCCGGAATCATCAGCCAGCAGGCAGGGTTGCGGTTGCGCCAGGTTCTGGATGATGCAGGGTTCAGGGTCCGCTCGATTACGGTCGCCGGCCGCGTTCAGACCGAATCCCGGGAATTGCTCAGGGCACTGAATATTTCACGGAATGATTCCATTCTGCACATCGATCTCAATGCCGTGCATGGCCGCATCGCCGCCTTGCCGTGGGTAAAGGAAGTGCGGGTTACCCGGAACCTGCCGGATGCGGTGCATGTTGAATTAATCGAGCGTCATCCAGCGGCCATCTGGCAGCGCGGCGGCAAGATGGTTCTGGTAGATCAGGGCGGGGTGGAAATCACCGAGAAGGATGTTGCCGAATATCCGGATCTGCCCCTGATCGTCGGCAAGGGGGCGCCTAAAGCCGCTGGTGAACTGATTATATTGCTTGGTTCCGAACCGCTGCTGCAGAACCGGGTCACGGCGGCGGTTCGCGTTGGCGAGCGGCGCTGGAACTTGCGTCTGAAAGACGGCATTGATGTGCGCCTGCCGGAACGCGAAGCGTTGAAGGCGTGGCATAAGCTGGCGCGCTATGAAGAAAACAACGGGCTGCTTGGACGCGATGTTGAATTTGTCGATCTGCGTCTGGCGAACCGGGTGGTGGTGCGCCTGACGCCGGGGGCGGTCCGAAAATCCACGGGGCCCGAGCGTGAGGCGCTGCTCCGGGAACATAAATATACGCGGAGTATCGGGTAACATGCAGCCGGCACGAAATGGCGTCATCGCCGGTCTGGACATTGGCACATCGCAGGTCAGCTGCCTGATCGCCCGTGTTGAATCCGATCGTTCAACCAGCGCGCCGCGGCCGCGGATACTGGGCGTGGGGCATCATGAAAGCCGGGGCGTCAAGGCCGGCGCCATTGTGAATATGGCGGATGCGGAACGCTCCATCAGGGCGGCCGTTGAAATGGCGGAACGGATGGCGCGCGAAACGGTGCGCAAAGTGATCGTCAATCTCAGTTGCGGCCAGCCAACCAGTTACATGATTGCCTGCGAAATTGCGGTCCCGACGCCGGAGGTGCGGGAACAGGATGTAAAAAAAGTTCTCCGCCAGGGGCAAGCGCGGGTCAGCGATCTTGAGGGAGAGCTGATACACGCCATCCCGATCGGGTACTCGCTGGACGGCCATAAGGGTATCTCGGATCCGCGCGGGATGTTTGGTGACCGGCTTGGCGCCAACCTGCACTTCGTCACGGCGGCGCCGGGGCCGATCCGTAATCTGGCTGTATGTGTCGAGCGGTGCCATCTGGAAGTTGCCGCACTGGTGGCGTCGCCCTATGCCAGCGGCCTTGCCTGCCTGGTTGAGGACGAAACGGATTTAGGGGTCACCTGCGTTGATATGGGGGGCGGCCTTACCACGATTTCCGTGTTTGTCGGCGGTAATATGATGTATCTCGATTTTGTTCCCATCGGGGGCATTCACGTCACCAATGACATCGCGCTGGGTTTGTCGGCCAGCCATAGCACAGCGGAACGCGTAAAGGCCCTGTATGGCAGCGCCACTGTCAGTCCGTCAGATGAACGCGACATGATCGATGTGCCAAGGCTTGGCGAAGAGGATCGTGAGACGGCCAATCACGTGCCGCGTTCGATCCTGAACGGCATTATTCAGCCGCGCCTGGAAGAAACCCTCGAACTGGTGCGTGAACGTCTGGCCGCGAGCGGTTTGCAGGAAATAGCAGGACGCCGCGTCGTATTGACAGGCGGCGCCAGTCAGCTTGCCGGTGTGCGCGAATTAACGTCGGACATACTCAACAGCCAGACAAGGCTGGGAAGGCCGATCCGGCTGCGGGGCCTGCCAGACGCTTCACAAGGGCCAGAATATTCTACGGCCGCCGGTCTGCTCGGGTTCGCCATGAGCGGCCCGCTGGAAACCGGTGACGTGACGGGGGTAACGGGACCTGCGATCCCGGCCGGGCGGGTTGCCCGGATCGGGCAGTGGTTGCGGGAGAATTTTTGAACTTGGACCGCAGGTACGGACCTGCTGGTGAAATCAATGTTTGGTGCAGGAGAGCAAATCATGACGATCAATCTTAGTGTTCCCGAGATGTATGAACTGAAGCCACGCATTACTGTCTTTGGTGTTGGCGGCGCGGGTGGTAACGCTGTCAACAATATGATCGAAAGCGGGCTGGAGGGCGTCGAATTCGTTGTCGCCAATACAGATGCCCAGGCCTTGTCCCAATCCAGGGCGCAAAGGCGCATCCAGATGGGTGAAAGTGCTACTCAGGGGCTGGGGGCCGGATCGCACCCCGAAGTTGGATGTGCGGCGGCAGAAGAAGCCATGCAGGAAATCTGCGATCATCTGGCCGGCGCCCATATGGTTTTTGTCACCGCAGGCATGGGCGGCGGAACCGGAACCGGCGCTGCGCCGGTCATCGCCAAGGCCGCGCGTGACATGGGTATCCTGACAGTTGCCGTGGTCACAAAGCCATTTCAGTTTGAGGGCACACGGCGTATGCGCATTGCCGAACAGGGCCTGGCGGAACTGGAGAAATATGTCGATACGCTGCTGGTTATTCCCAACCAGAATCTGTTCCGCGTCGCCAACGCCAAAACGACTTTTGCCGAAGCCTTCGCCATGGCCGATCAGGTGCTGTTTTCCGGGGTCGGCGGCATCACGGATTTGATGGTGGCGCCTGGCCTGATCAATCTGGATTTTGCCGATGTGCGCGCTGTCATGGGCGGCGCCGGCACAGCCATGATGGGAACCGGAGAAGCCTCGGGCGAAACCCGGGCCAATGATGCGGCCGAAGCGGCAATTTCCAATCCGCTGCTGGAAGACGTATCGATGACGGGCGCCAAAGGTGTTCTGATCAACATCATAGGCGGGTCGGATCTTACCCTGTATGAAGTTGACGAAGCGGCCAACCGCGTGCGCGCCGAAGTTGATCCGGACGCCAATATCATTGTCGGATCCACGTTTGATCCGACACTTGAGGGCAGGATGCGGGTGTCGGTTGTAGCGACCGGCGTGCGAAGCGAAAAAGCCCAGCGCCAGGTTTCACCTGAACCGGTTATCAATGAAGCCGCCGCACCAGCGCCCGTCAGGCCTGAACAGCCTGCGCTGCCAAGCCTGGATATTGCCGCAATGCCAAATATTTCCGGGCCGGTTCTGGCGCCGCCGCTGGTTCTGACTGAAATGGAGCTGGATGCGCTAAATATGGCGCAAATACCCTTGTCGATTGGCAATGCGGATCCGGTTGATCCATTGGGAAAATCCCTGGCCGCCGACGCCTTCATCGCGCCCCCGGCCGCCCAGCCGGCTGTAAAGTCACCGATCATTGCAACCCGTGATAGCATTATCCCGCAGCGGCGGGAAACCGCCAGCCGTCAGGCGCCAAGCCTGCTGGTGAGAATGGGGTTCTTCGGGCGCAAGGCGGCGCGAAATGAGCTGGCCCCACAACCAGGGGCTGGCGCAAAGCCGAATGCAGCGGCTATGCAGGAGAAGGCGGCGGTCAGGCTGGAGCCTTCCAGTAAGAACGCGGCGGCCGCAGGCAACGCCAGCGAGCTGGATATTCCGGCATTCCTGCGAAGGACCGCAAACTGAAGTTACCGCCTGCTTCACGCCATCCCGGAACTTTGTCCGGGGGGCAATGAAGGATGCTTTAACCCTCTGATCTTCCTGTAACAATAAGTAATAAAGAGTGATTTGAGGTTGGCAGGGGCAGTTGATACCTATTCACTACCACAGCCTGTTATGATTCGTTTTTCTCGTTTAGGCGCGTACTGATTTGCGCTGCGGGCAGCAGAACTGGAGTTCAGAGTGAGTGACCGACGGCGCGGCGCAGTAGATTTTCCGGCCTTGCGAAACCAGAGACAGGTTGAGGCGGGAATTTTCCAGACTACTTTGCGTAACCGCATTGGATGCGCCGGTGTCGGCCTGCATTCCGGCCAGCAGGTGCGCTTTACAGTCTTTCCTGCCCCGGCGGACAGCGGTATCACCTTCCGGCGCATCGATCTGCGCGAGGCCGGCCTTTCCGGTGATCAGGATATCAGTGTGGCTGCGCGTTTTGATAATATCAGCAGCACCCAGCTTGGCAGCACCCTGACCAATGCGGCGGGTGTTTCGGTTGCGACAGTTGAACATTTGATGTCGGCATTCGCCGGATGCGGCATTGATAATGCCCGCGTTGACCTGGATGGAGCGGAATTGCCCGTACTCGACGGCAGCGCCGCCCCCTTTGTCATGCTGCTTGAATGCGCGGGGGTTGCCAGCCTTGCGGAGCCGCGCCGCTACATTCGCATGCTTGAGACTATCGGCGTGGAAGAAGATGGCAAACGGGCCAGCCTGTCCCCCTTTGAAGGCAGCGCGTTCAATTTCGAAATTGACTTTGCGCCGGCAATAATTGGAAGGCAGTCTTATGCCTATGAAGCCGGGCCTGGCAAGTTCAGGAATGAAATTGCCTCTGCCCGCACATTTGGCTTTTTACATGAAGTCGAACATCTGAAATCTCTCGGCCTTGCCCGCGGCGGCTCGTTGCAAAACGCCATTGTCCTTGATGGCGATGCAATTCTGAACGAGGGGGGATTGCGGTTTCCCGATGAATTCGTGCGCCATAAGATATTGGACGCAATCGGCGATATGTATCTGGCGGGCACGCCGATTATGGGCCGCTTTGAAGGGGTTCGCGCAGGTCATGGTCTGAATAACAAACTACTGCGGGCCCTGTTCGATACCCCCCAGGCCTGGGAATATGCGCAAGGCCCGATGGGCGCCCCCCGTCAGACCCAGGAACGCGCGTTACCCAAAATCCGCCGCGCCGCGCACGGATAGACGCCACATTTTTGCCATCCATCCATCGTTTATTTAAATGCCTCCTACGCATCATTGGCGCGGGCGTGGCAAATGCGCTAGAGAGAGTCTGAGTGAACGATTATAGCCAAGACATTTATATGATGAGTGGGGCAAGCGTGGCTTTCAGCAGATTTTATCATCGAATCCGGGGCGCCCTCGCGCTTATGGGATTGGCGATTGTTTTGACCGGGTGCGCCGGGATTGGCGCAAAGGAAATCAAATATATCGAGCGCCCGGTAGAAGAAATCTACAATACTGCAATGGCTGAATTGCAGAGGGGCCGCTATTTCCAGGCGGCGGAGCAGTTTGATGAAGTTGAGCGCCAGCATCCTTATTCGGTCTGGGCGCGGCGCTCCATGCTGATGGCGGCGTACTCCAATTATCAGATTAATGAATATGACAAGGCCATTCTGGCGGCCCAGCGTTTCATTTCCCTGCATCCGGGTAATCGGGATGTGGTTTACGCCTATTATCTGGTTGCGGTTTCCCATTACGAGCAAATTTCCGATATCGGCCGCGACCAGAAAATCACTGCCGAGGCTTTGCGCTCGCTTACAGAAGTCGTGCGCCGGTTTCCAGCCAGTGATTATGCCCGCGACGCGCGCCTGAAAATTGATTTGACGAATGACCATCTGGCTGGAAAAGAGATGGAAATTGGCCGTTATTACCTGAAGCAGAACGAATATCTTGCGGCGATCAACCGGTTTCGGACAGTGGTTGAATATTTTCAGACCACCACCCATGTCCCCGAGGCCCTGCACCGTTTGACCGAATGCTATGTGGCGCTTGGCATTATTGCCGAGGCGCAATCGGCAGCGGCCGTTCTGGGCCATAATTATCCCGGCAGCGACTGGTATCAGGATAGTTACGCCCTGTTGACAGGCAAGGATATCCGCCCGGTTGAGAACAAAAAATCCTGGATCAGCAAGGCCTTTAGCGGGATCAGCTAGTTCAGGAACACGTTCCAGTGAGATTGAATGAATGCTGGTTGGCATATCGATACGCAATCTGGTTTTGATTGATCGGCTTGATTTGCAGATTACGCCGGGCTTGACCGTGCTGACCGGCGAAACCGGCGCGGGAAAATCCATTTTGCTTGATGCGCTGGGGCTGGCGACAGGCGCGCGCGCCGACAGCGCACTGATCCGCACGGGCTGCGATCAGGCTGTTGCCAGCGCTGAATTTACCGTGCAGCAAAACCATCCCGCCATCATGCATTTGACCGCACAGGGCATTGACACGGCGGATGGCGTCATCCTGCGCCGGGTCATTGCAGCGGACGGGCGCAGCCGCGCATTCGTGAATGATCAGGCGGTCAGCATCGCCCTGTTGCGAACCATCGGCGACATGCTGCTTGAGGTGCATGGCCAGAATGATGACCGTGGTTTGCTGAATGTCAGCGGACACCGCGCGTTGCTGGATACATTCGGTGATCTTGGCCCGGATCTGGCGAAGTGCCGCGTTGCGCACCGGGCGCTGCAACTGACGGGCGAGGCGCTGAAGCAGGCCCGCAATGATCTGCAAAAAGCACAGACAGAAGAAGATTATTTGCGCCATGTGCTGAATGAACTTGAAGCGCTGGCGCCGCAGCCCGGTGAAGAGGCGGAACTGGCCGCCAGCCGGAGTTTGATGATGTCTTCTGAAAAACTGGTGGACGACATGAATGCGGCGCTGGCCGAATTGGCCACCCAAAGCGGCGGCGGGGCCGAGCGTGTGTTGAGCTCGGCCCTGCGCCGCCTTGAACGCATCGCAGACAAGGCGGCGGGGCGCCTTGATGGCGCTCTTGGCGCGCTGGCCCGGGCCTGTTCAGAAGCAATGGAAGCGCGCGCCCTGCTGGAACTTGGGCTTGCAAGGATGGCGTTTGATCCCCGCCAGCTGGAAACATTTGAAGCGCGTCTGTTTGCGCTGCGGGCGGCGGCGCGCAAACATCACGTGACGGCGGATGATTTGCCGAAATTGCAGGGGCGTATCACCGGGCAGCTGGGCCTGATAGACGCCGGAACGGCGCGGCTGGACGATCTGGAGCGTCAGCATGCGGCCTGCATTGCCACCTATGACGCTATCGCGGCGCGGCTGCACGGCGCGCGCATTGAATGCGCGGTGCGCCTGGACAAGGCGGTGAAAAAGGAACTGACGCCACTGAAGCTCGACAGGGCCACTTTCAAAACAGAGATCAGCGCGCCGGGCGGGATCGAACGTGGCGCTGAGGGTATTGACCGGGTGGAGTTTCAGGTTGCCACAAACCCGGGGGCCAGTCCGGGGCCGCTGGTCAGGATTGCGTCGGGGGGCGAATTGTCCCGCTTCATGCTGGCGTTGCGCATGGTGCTTGCCAGATCATCGAATGGACGCGCACTGGTATTTGAC
>JBEBFX010000271.1:0-2767 GCA_040081735.1 Alphaproteobacteria bacterium
CCACCACCCCATGACCACGGACATATTTATGCTCGCCGGACTCGGGCCGGGGAAATTGCGCAGACCAAAGGCCAGGCGCATTGGCAAAGGCGCGTGGGCCAATCTGATCCAGCACGGCGGCAGGCGTTCCAATATCCGCAACCTGAACCTCGCCACACAGGCCCCTGCCCGGCAACAGCAGATGCCCCGGCTTACGGCGGAAGAATGTCACCGTCAGATCGGCCTTCATCGCACCGCCCAGCACCGCGCCGCTATCGCCCTGCACGCCGCTTGGGACATCGATGGCGCAGTCGGGGTTGCCGCTGGCGCGCACCGCCCCGATTACCGCCAGCGCAACGCTGTCCAGCGGCCGCGCCAGCCCGGCGCCGAACATCGCATCGACAATCAGTTCACCCGGCTTGATCAGGGCGGCGGACAGGGGCGCAACCGCTCCATCCCAACGGGCTGCGGCCAGCGCCGCATCACCTTTCAGCGCCGCAGCGGGCCCGATCAGCCCCAACGTCGCCGGCCAGCCGCGCGCCGCCAGAACACGCGCAATCACAAAACCGTCGCCGCCATTATTGCCGGGGCCGCACAGCACACATACCCTGCCCGCCGGCCAGCGTTTGACAATCGCCAGCGCACAGGCCAGCCCCGCCCGCTCCATCAGGTCAATACCCGGTATGCCGCCCGCAATCGCCAGCCGGTCGGCCTCGTACATCCCGGCTGTGCCCAGCAGCGCATTATCCATCGGGCCTGCCGTCACCCGACGACGCTCTCGGCGGACGCCTGACCCAGCTCAATCACCCGCAATGCGCCGCCGCTATTATCCAGAACCGTGATCGAGCAGTTTTCCGGTGAAAAATACGTCACGTTGTCGAGGCCCAGCGCATGGCTGACGGCGGCATTGATGGCGACGAAGTGCGAAAAAATGACGCTGTCGTGCGGCAGGCCCAGTAACGTGTCCACGATGGCGCGCCGCCAGGCCTGATAGGCGGGCGTCAGGTCGGACCAGTTTCCCTGCATCACGGCACGCACCCATTCCGCCCGGCTCGTCAGATCGTCCATCGGCGAGGCAATTTCAGAAATCGCCTGCACAATGCGCGCGGGCCTGCCCAGCGCCGCCTCCACCGGGGCCGCCGTTTCGCGCGCCCGGCGCAGCGGGCTGGAAATCAGCTCCACCGGCGCCGCCGCAATCAACCGCGGCGCAATCGCCGCCGCCTGGGCGTGACCCAGCGCATTCAGCCCCGGATCCCGGTCCTCCCCAAACCCCGCCGCCGCCTTGCCGTGCCTAACGAAATAGATGAGCGCCATTGTTTATCCTTACGCTTCCTCTGTCATTTTGAGCGAAGCTCTTTTTGCCATTCTAAAAGCAGATATTTTTGTCATTCTGAGCAGAGCGAAGAAGCTTTGCCGCACTCAACACAAAGAGATTCTTCGCGGCACTCAGAATGACAACAAGTGGGGATCCATAGAAACCTATAAAATCAACCCCCCTTTATTCTCATCCCTAAACTTCTTGAAATCCGGATGCCTCCGAATGGAGTCAAAATCAGTATTCTGCTCAATCTCTGTGTAATCCAGAGGGTAGCCTGCCCCACGCATGATTTGCAGTGCGGAAAATGCCTCCAGCGTCTGACCCATTCGGGCGTAAGCACGGGCCTTATAAAAATAGGCGCCTCGCATGACTGGACGTATTTCCGGTCTCTTATCCTGGCCGTAGCGCGCAATAATATCATCGCAAGCAGCTATTCCCGCTCTATATTGCCCCAACAGAATGAGCGAGGCGGCCTTGTTATATAGCGCATTAGCCACATGCTCCTGCAACGCTGACGCGTCGCTGGCTCCGTAACGCTGAATTACCTTATCCCATACATCAATTGCCTTTTGTAACTGCTCTGATAGCGCAAGCTCTACGCCTTTACTGACAAGCGCACGGGCCACCCATTCCTGCAATTCCGGCGCAATGCTGGCGTCATAACGCGCAATCACGTCATCATAGGCGGCAATGGCCTCCTGCTGGCGCCCCAATTGCCCTAGCGCATGGGCCTCGCTGAAGCGCGCAAAGCCATAGATATCCTCATTTTTCATCATGAAATGACCTCATTTGTTGCGCTGTGGAGAGCATGTCACTCCAATTTTCTTCACTAATATAGTAAGTAATAATAGCGCGATACTCTTCGACTGTTCGATTTTCGGGTGGCTTCGCAAGCGCCTCCCGCGCCAAATCCGCAATAGTTCTAAGGCCCTCTTCAGATTTTGGCACCCCGTCGGCCAGTTTTCGCAACCACGCACTGGCAGCTGTTTCATGTTCTTGCAATTTTGCTAGAAGCGTTTCTGCTTCTACCAGCCGGGCCTCTAACTTCCCGCGAATATCCTCAACACCCGATTTGGCTTCGGCAAGTGCTGATTTTTCCACACGTAGCGCAAAGAAAATTCCAAGTACGGTAATTAGAAACCCAAACAGACCAATCAATATTTCCAGACGCGAATAGGCGCTGTTTTGCAGTTCGGCTTTCGCCTGCTGAATTAATAATTCGCGCTGGGCAACGAGTTTGAGTTGTTCCTCATTATCGGCGCGGGTCTGGGCCTGCTTTGCCTGATCAGCTACGCGATTAAGTTCCGCATCCCGTTCGCGCCGCTCGGCTTGCTCTGCACGGATTTCTGCTTCCCTGGCGCGCGCCTGCAACTGATCCAGCACGGCGTCGCGCACCTGTTGTTCAACCTGCGGGGGCGCCGTTGTCGATATTTGCGCTGCCGCCATGACCGGAACCGGCCAAAAGAGCAG
>JBEBFX010000272.1:0-2754 GCA_040081735.1 Alphaproteobacteria bacterium
CGTCGGCGGCGTTGACGATTTCCGGCATTCCGTTCATGGGGCCCATCGGGGGCTGCCGGGTTGGATACAGGAACGGGCAATATGTTCTGAACCCTCTGATCGATGAACTCAAGGAAGGTCAGCTTGATCTGGTGGTCGCGGGGACCCAGGACGCCGTGCTGATGGTGGAATCCGAAGCCAAGGAACTTTCCGAAGAAGTGATGCTGGGGGCCGTTATGTTTGGCCACCGCGAGATGCAGGCCGTGATCGGCGCGATTATCGATCTGGCCGAAAAAGCCGCCAAGGAACCCTGGGATCTGGCCAAGGCGGCGCACGACGAAAGTCTGGGTCACAAGGTGCGCGAGATCGGTGAAAACCTGTTGCGCAGCGCCTATACGGAAGTCAGCAAGTTGATCCGTCAGGAAAAAGTCTCATCGGTGAAAAAAGCGGTTCTGTCTGGTCTGGAAGAGCTTGGCCTGCATCTGGAAACCGGCGTGGGCGAACAGTTCAAGAAGCTGGAAAAAGATGTGGTGCGGGGCAATATACTCGACACCAAAATGCGCATCGATGGCCGCGGGCTTGCCGATGTGCGGCCCATTCTTGCCGAGGTTGGCGTGCTGCCGCGCACCCATGGCGCAGCCCTGTTCACGCGCGGTGAAACCCAGGCGCTGGTCATCACCACGCTTGGCACCGGCGAAGACGAACAATGGGTCGATGCGCTGTATGGTTCGTACAAGGAACGTTTCCTGCTGCATTATAATTTCCCCCCCTACTCGGTGGGTGAAACCGGCCGCTTCGGGTTTACCGGACGGCGCGAAATCGGCCACGGCAAACTGGCGTGGCGCGCGGTGCGGGCCGTGCTGCCGCTTTACGAAAACTTCCCCTACACCATTCGCGTGGTGTCGGAAATCACCGAATCCAACGGCTCCTCCTCCATGGCCAGCGTCTGCGGCGCATCGCTTTCGCTGATGGATGCGGGCGTGCCGATCACCCGCCCTGTTGCGGGCATCGCCATGGGCCTGATCAAGGAGGGCGATCGTTTCGCCGTGCTGTCCGACATTCTGGGCGATGAAGATCATCTGGGCGACATGGACTTCAAGGTGGCGGGCACCGATGTTGGCGTGACTTCGCTGCAAATGGACATCAAGATCACCGGCATCACCGAAGAAATTATGCAGATCGCCCTGGGTCAGGCCAAAGGCGGACGTCTGCATATTCTTGGCGAGATGGCCAAAGCATTGACCGTTTCGCGCGGCAATCTGAACGCCAATGCGCCGCGCATCACCACCATCACCATCCCGGTTGAAAAGATCCGCGAAGTGATCGGCTCGGGCGGCAAGGTGATTCAGGGCATTGTCGCTGAATCAGGCGCCAAGGTGGACATCAACGACGAAGGCATCATCAAGATTGCTTCACCCGACGAAGAAAGCGTAAAAAAGGCGCTGGCGATGATCCAGGACATCGTCGCAGAAGCCGAACCCGGCGGCATCTATCAGGGCAAGGTCGTCAAGGTTCTGGATTTTGGGGCTTTCGTGAATTTCATCGGAAAAAAAGACGGACTGGTGCATGTGTCCGAATTGTCCGAAGGCCGTGTCGAAAAGGTTTCCGACATGATCAAGGAAGGCGACAGCGTCTGGGTGAAATTCCTCGGTTCCGATGATCGCGGCAAAACCCGGCTGTCGATGCGCTATGTCAATCAGGAAACCGGCGAGGAAATCCCCGGCGTCGAGGCCCGTGATCGTCCGGCTGGTGGCGGTGGCGGTGGTGGCAGAGATCGCCGCCCGCCCCGTCGCGACCGGGACTAAATCAACATATTTCCGTTCATGAGAACCCCCTCAGGTTCCCATGAACGGCCCGGCGCTGGCTATCATGTCTCAACAGAAGGAGCCAGCACTGATGTCCGTGCGAAATTTGCAGCATCTGTTTGCGCCGGAGAGTATTGCCCTGATCGGGGCCAGTCAGCGGCCTGGCTCGGTCGGCCAGGTGCTGTTGAATAATCTGCTCGGCCAGGGATTTGCAGGGCCGATCCTGCCGGTAAATCCCAATGCGGCGAAGATCGGCGCGTTGACGGCCTATAAGGATGTGGCAAGCCTGCCCATCACGCCCGGCCTCGCGGTGATCTGCACGCCGCCCGCCACCGTACCCGGCCTGATCGATGCGCTGGGCCGGCGTGGCGTAAAGGCCGCCATCGTCATCACCGCCGGATTTGCCGAACTGGGCGCAGAAGGGCGCGCCCTGCAGCAGCAGTTACTGCTGGCGGCCAGACCACACCTGCTGCGAATTATCGGGCCAAATTGCGTGGGAATGCTGATTCCAGGCGTCAACCTGAACGCCAGTTTCGCGCCGGTTAACGCCCTTTGCGGCAAGCTCGCCTTTGTAACCCAGTCGGGCGCGGTGCTAACCTCGGTGCTGGACTGGGCGGCACCGCGCAATATCGGGTTTTCCCACATGGTGTCGCTGGGCGCAATGGCCGATGTGGATTTTGGCGACATGCTTGATTATCTCGCCAATGACACAGATGTCAGCGCTGTATTGCTGTATGTGGAAGCAATCACCCATGCCCGCAAATTCATGTCGGCGGCGCGCGCCTGCGCCCGTATCAAACCCGTCGTCGTCATCAAGGCCGGCCGCCATGCGCAAGGCGCGAAAGCCGCAATCCGCGCCGGTGTCCAGTCAATCGAGCACGGTTCGCTGCTCGACGACGAGGCGCTCTCCATGATGAAAAAGCGCGGTGTCTACCTCGTCGCCGACATCTACAATGGCGATTATATCGAC
>JBEBFX010000115.1:0-10398 GCA_040081735.1 Alphaproteobacteria bacterium
GGCACAGCTGAACGGCCTTGGCGCCGTCGGTGATGGACCCGCCGCCAAATGTTACGATCAGATCGGCGCCCGCCGCGCGCGCCTGTTCGGCGGCGGCGATCACCGCGCCACGGGGCGTGTGGGCGGGCATGTTATCAAAGACGCCTACGCACTGGTTGCCCAGAGCCTTTTGCAGTTTTTCAATTTCGTCTGTCTGGCGGTTCAGGGTGCCGCTGACCATCAGGAAAACGCGGGTGGCGCCAAGACGGCGGACTTCGTCAACGACTGCCTGAGCCGCAGGTTTGCCAAACAAGACCTCGTCCATCTTGCTGAAGATAACGCGTCCGGATTTCTGCATGCCACTCTCCCGCCGGTTTGTTTTCGTTTAGCCCGGCGATCCGGGCTTTGCGGCTACAGCTTAGCGGAGCCGCAACCCGTTAACAACCATGCGCCATCGGATGCAGAGATACTCTCGATCCGGAAGCCTGCTTCATTCCGGCGGGAAAACCAAGCCATAACGTTTTAGTGAAAAGGGATGCTTTGGAATTAGGCTCACCCCCCAAATTATTGCCACTTATTTATGCAATATATCAATTTTTGACTAAAATATATGCATAATTCTGGAATGATGCCTTCACTGCCCCTCAGTGCTTAAGTCATCGTTAATGGCATATCTCTTGCGTAATAACCCGTTGGAAAGGTCCGACAATACTAAAGGGGAAAAGAGTATGCGAAATTTTCTACGAAAAGCAGGGCTGGTTGCGGCCATCGCCAGTCTGGGAATAAGCGGCGCCATCGCCGCCGATGACACCATTAAGGTTGGGGTGCTGCATTCACTGTCCGGCACCATGGCGATCAGCGAAACTACGCTGAAAGACACCATCCTCATGATGATCGACGATCAGAACAAAAAGGGTGGCTTGCTGGGCAAGAAACTTGAAGCCGTTGTGGTTGATCCGGCCTCCAACTGGCCGCTGTTTGCCGAAAAGGCCCGCGAACTGATCGAAGTCAAAAAGGTTGATGTGGTGTTCGGCTGCTGGACTTCTGTATCGCGCAAATCTGTTTTGCCGGTGTTTGAAGAACTGAACGGCCTGTTGTTCTATCCGGTGCAGTATGAAGGCGAAGAATCCTCGCGCAACGTTTTCTATACCGGCGCGGCGCCAAACCAGCAGGCGATTCCTGCGGTGGAATATCTGATGAGCAAGGACGGCGGCGACGCCAAGCGCTGGGTGCTGCTGGGCACGGACTATGTATATCCGCGCACGACCAACAAAATTCTGCGCGCATTCCTGCATGCCAAAGGCGTGGCGGATGCCGATATCATGGAGGAATATACGCCGTTCGGCCATTCCGACTGGCAAACCATTGTGACCAACGTGAAGAAATTCGCGTCAGAGGGTAAAAAGACGGCTGTTGTGTCCACCATCAACGGCGACGCCAACGTGCCCTTCTACAAGGAACTGGGCAATCAGGGCATCAAGGCGGAAGACATTCCGGTTGTTGCGTTCTCGGTCGGCGAGGAAGAACTGGCCGGTCTCGACGCCACCCCGCTGGTGGGGCACCTTGCCGCATGGAATTATTTCATGTCGGTGGATTCGCCCAAAAACGCCGAGTTCATCAAGCAGTGGCAGACCTTCATCAAAAACCCCAAGCGCGTGACCAATGACCCGATGGAAGCCCATTATATTGGTTTCAAAATGTGGGTGCAGGCCGTGGAGCAGGCGGGCACCACCGATGTGGACGCCGTACGCCAGGCCATGTATGGCCAGAAAGTCAAGGCCCCCGGCGGCTTTGACAGCGTCATGAACGTCAATCACCACTTGTCCAAGCCTGTGATGATCGGCGAAATTCAGGCCAACGGCCAGTTTGATATCGTCTGGCGCACGGATGGCCCGATTGTCGGCGACGCATGGTCGGATTTCATTCCCGAAAGCAAAAAGCTGACGGCGGACTGGACCTTCCCATGGGTATGCGGCAACTGCGAAAAGCCGAAATACACCGTGAACTGATAGCAACCTGTCTATCAAGTGTCTAAAGTGGGGGCCGGATTCTTGCCGCTCGGCAAGGGCCCGGCCCCGCTTTTTGGAAATTGGCTTTTGGTATGTTGAAAAATTTTGCCGTTCTCGTGTGTCTGCTGTTCTTGCCGCTCTCTGCATTTGCGCAGACCCAGGCGGACCTGCCCGGGCTTATACAGAAGCTGGCCGATAAAAGCCGCAGCGCCCAATCCGGCGCCATTGACGCCCTGACGGCCAGCGGCGATGCGGCGGTCATCGCGCCGCTGGATGCGCTGCTGAACGGTAATCTCTATGCCCGCAAATCCGACGGGACTGTCTGGATTGTGGCCGAAACACCAACCGGATTTGATTTGCGCGATCCCCTGACCGGCGCTGCCGGCGGCAGCGTAACGGCTGAGGAAATGTCGAAGGCCAATATCACCAACGCCATCCGCACCCGGCTGCGGGGCGCCCTTGGCGGCATGTCCCTGCTGGGGCCTGATCCCAAACTGCGCAAGCGCGCGGCAGATGATATCTTCAAGAATGCAGCGCCGGAAAGCATTCCGCTGCTGGAAACCGCACTTGCCAGAGAAACCGACGAGGCCGTTAAACGGCGCATGCAGCGCGCGCTGGCCGGTATTCACCTTGACCAGTCGGGCGACACGCAAATCCGGCTGGAAGCCATCGCAACCCTGGGCGGCTTTACCGATCAGGAGGTGCGCGCAATTCTTAACACGGCCCTGAATCAAAGCGACGAAAGCGTGCGCGCGGCGGCCGGAAAAGCCCTGGCGGGCGTCGAAAGCCGCCTTGAATTCTGGGGCATGGCGGAAAGTCTGTTTCACGGGCTGAGCCTGGGGTCGGTGCTGCTGCTGGCGGCGATCGGGCTGGCCATCACCTTTGGGGTGATGGGGATCATCAATATGGCCCATGGCGAAATGGTGATGATCGGCGCCTATACCACTTTCATGGTGCAGGAAGTCATCCGCACCTATTATCCGGGCCTGTTTGACGCGTCGCTGTTTATCGCCATTCCCGCCGCCTTCGTTGTGTCCGGACTGGTGGGCGTCGCCATCGAGCGCGGCGTCATCCGGTTTTTGTACGGGCGGCCGCTGGAAACCCTGCTGGCGACCTGGGGCGTCAGTCTGATTTTGCAACAAACCGTGCGTTCGATTTTTGGCCCGACCAACAAAGAGGTGGGCACCCCCAGCTGGATGAGCGGCGCGATGGAGTTTGATAGCGGACTTGCGCTGACCTATAACCGGGTGGTGATCATTATTTTCTCTCTGATGGTGCTGGGCCTGCTGGTGCTGGTGATGCGCAAAACATCGCTTGGGCTGCGCATGCGCGCCGTGACCCAGAATCGCGCCATGGCCAACAGCATGGGAATCCGCACCGGCACGGTCGATGCGCTGACCTTCGGTCTGGGGTCCGGCATTGCCGGCATTGCCGGCGTGGCCCTGAGCCAGATCGATAATGTCAGCCCCAATCTGGGGCAAAGTTATATTGTCGACAGTTTCATGGTGGTGGTTTTTGGCGGCGTCGGCAATTTATGGGGCACGTTCTTCGGCGCCATGAGCCTGGGTCTGGTGAATAAATTTCTGGAGCCGTTTGCAGGCGCCGTGCTGGGCAAGATTTTTGTCCTGATCGCGCTTATCCTGTTTATCCAGTATCGCCCGCGCGGAATGTTTGCGCTCAAAGGCCGCGCGGTGGAGAATTAACCCATGGGCGCGAATCGAAGTTTCATTCTGTCCCTGCCGCTGGGCGGAAAAATTCTGCTGGGGCTGATGCTGGGCGCGGCCGTGCTGGTGCCGTTACTCAATCTGCTGACGCCGGCGGATTCCCTGTTTCATGTGCCGACCTATCTGGTCAGCCTGATGGGAAAATATATCTGCTTTGCGCTGCTGGCGCTTAGCGTCGATCTGGTGTGGGGCTATTGCGGAATACTAAGCCTGGGGCATGGGGCGTTTTTCGGCCTGGGCGGGTACGCCATGGGCATGTATATGATGCGCCAGATCGGCACGCGGGGCGTCTATGGCAATCCGGACCTGCCGGATTTCATGGTGTTTTTGAACTGGAGCGAACTGCCATGGTCCTGGTACGGCTTTGGCGCGTTCCCCTTTGCACTGTTGATGGTGGTGCTGGTTCCGGGCGCGCTGGCGTTCCTGTTCGGCTGGTTTGCCTTCCGCAGCCGGGTTACCGGGGTCTATCTTTCGATCATCACCCAGGCCATGACCTATGCGCTGATGCTGGCGTTTTTCCGCAATGACATGGGCTTTGGCGGCAACAACGGATTGACTGATTTCAAGGATATTCTGGGATTTGACTTGCAGGCGGACGGAACCCGTTGCGTGCTGTTTGGGCTTAGCGCGCTGGCCCTGGCCGGGGCCTATCTGCTGTGCGCCCTGATCGTGCGATCAAAGCTCGGACGCATTCTGGAAGCCATCCGCGACGCAGAAAGCCGGGTTCGTTTTCTGGGCTATCAGGTGCAGTATTACAAACTGTTCGTGTTTACCTTTTCCGCCATGGTTGCGGGGGTTGCGGGCGCGCTGTATGTGCCCCAGGTGGGCATTATCAATCCGATGGAATTCACGCCGGGTAATTCCATCGAAGCGGTGATCTGGGTGGCCGTGGGCGGGCGCGGAACCCTGTTTGGCGCGGCGCTGGGGGCGGTGCTGGTGAATTACGCCAAAAGCTATTTCACGGGCGCCATTCCCGAGGTGTGGCTGTTCATGCTGGGCGCGCTGTTCGTGTTTGTCACCCTGCTGCTGCCCAGGGGTATTGTCGGGCTGATCAGCCAGTTTAGCGCGGCCGGCCTGCGGCGGGGCCCGTTGAAATTTCTGTACGGGGCCAGGCAGTCATGAACACGGCCCCCAAAGACGTCATGCTGTACCTGGATGGGGTCAGCGTCAGCTTTGATGGTTTCAAGGCGCTGAACAATCTCAGCCTGGTCGTGAATGCAGGCGAGATGCGGGCGATCATCGGCCCCAATGGCGCGGGCAAAACCACCATGATGGATGTCATAACCGGAAAAACCCGCGCCGATGAGGGACAGATATTCTTTAACGGCGACGTCGATTTACGCAAGCTGGACGAGGCGGCCATCGCCAATCTGGGCATCGGACGCAAATTTCAGAAGCCCACCATCTTTGAAAATCTGAGCGTGTTCGAAAATCTGGAACTGGCGCTGAAATGCGACCGGCGCGCACGGACGTCGCTGTTTTTCCGCCTGAATGCGGTGCAGCGCATGCGCATCGATGAAGTCCTGAATATTGTTTCATTGTCAGATCGCACCGCCATGCAGGCCGGATCGCTCAGCCACGGGCAAAAGCAATGGCTGGAGATCGGTATGCTGCTGATGCAGGACCCCGAATTACTGCTGGTGGATGAACCGGTGGCGGGCATGACCGACGCGGAAACCGAACAGACGGCGGATCTGCTGCGCGCCATCGCCGGGGACCGCTGTGTCATCGTGGTTGAACATGACATGGAATTTGTCCGCCGTCTGAATACCTATGTGACAGTGCTGCATGAAGGATCGGTGCTGGCCGAAGGGTCGCTGGACAAGGTGCAGGCGGACGAGCGCGTCATTGAAGTTTATCTGGGGCGCTAGAGCATGTTGTCCGTCAAAAATATCGATCTCTATTATGGCGCCAGTCAGATTTTGCGCGGGGTCAGCCTGACGGCGCGCAAGGGTGCGGTCAGCTGTATCATGGGGCGCAACGGGGTAGGCAAAACCAGCCTGCTGCGCGCCATTGCCGGACAACAGGCGATTGGCGCCGGCGCCATCGCGTGGGAAGAAGCAGAGATTGCCCGGCTTGCCCCCTATGAGCGGGCCAGGTGCGGCATTGCCTTTGTGCCCCAGGGGCGCGAGATTTTCCCCCTGCTGACGGTGGAGGAAAATCTGCAAACCGGGTTTGCGGCCCTGCCCCGGACAGAGCGGTTCATTCCCGGCGAAACCTATGATCTGTTTCCAGTGCTGAAAGACATGTTGCGCCGCAGGGGCGGTGATTTAAGCGGCGGCCAGCAGCAGCAGCTGGCCATCGCCCGCGCCCTGGTGATGCGTCCGCGCCTGCTGCTGCTGGACGAGCCGACCGAAGGCATTCAACCCTCGATCATCAAGGATATTGCAAATGTCATCGGCATCCTGCGGGATCGCGGCGATATGGCGATTGTGCTGGTCGAGCAGTATTTTGAATTCGCCCGCGACCTGGCCGACGATTTTATCGTCATGGTGCGGGGCGAAGTGGTGATGTCCGGCACTTCAGAGGCAATGAACGAACATGATGTCCGGCGTCACCTTACGGTCTGAATCCCAGGCCGCCGCAAGCTGGCGCCAGGAGGTGCGGGGCCTTGCCGATATTGGCTTTGCCCGCAGTGACGGCATAACGCGTCTGGCCCATCTGGCGCATCACGATCCGCTCCGCGTGCTGTTTTCCAGACCGGCCGCCGGAGACGTGGCGCAGGCCACACTGGTCAATATGTCCGGCGGACTGATTGCGGGCGACACGCTGGATATTCATTTTGCGGTGGGCGAAGACGCGGCGGCCATGTGCGTTGCCTCGGCGGCGGAAAAAGTGTGCCGGTCGGATGGGGCGGAGTGCCGCATCATTGTCGATCTGCATGCGGCGCAAAATGCGTGGGCGGAATGGCTGCCGCAGGAAACCATTTTTTTTGACGGCGCGCGGCTGCGGCGCACGACACGCCTGCACCTTTGCGGCGGCGCGCGGATTCTGGCCGGGGAGTTTCTGGTTCTGGGCCGGCTGGCCAGCGGTGAAACAGTCAGCAGCGGTTATCTGCGCGACGCCTGGGAAGTGCGCCTGGACGGACGCCTGATCTGGGTGGACGCCCTGCGGATGGATGGAAATTTTTGCGCGTTTGCAAACGCCGGGGCTGGCCTGAATGGGGCGCGCGCACTCGCCACTCTGATATTTGCAGGGGCGGGCGTAACGGAATATCTTGATACTGCGCGGGCTTTGCAGCAGGCTGCCGGGGAAACTGTTCTGGCTTCGGCAAGCTGCGTTAATGGGGTGCTGGTGATGCGCTGGCTGGCGCGGCATCCCCAGGAATTGCGCGCCGAACTGGGGAAATTCTGGGCCGCGTTCCGGCATCGGGCTGCGGGTTATCCCGAAGCCCTGCCGCGCATATGGCATGTATAAAGGATGAGGCGGACACCATGAACCTGACGCCCCGGGAAAAAGACAAGTTGCTGATCTCCATGGCCGCCATGGTGGCGCGCCGCCGGCTGGAGCGCGGCGTCAGGCTGAATTACCCGGAGGCCGTGGCGCTGATCACCGATTACGTGGTTGAAGGCGCGCGCGACGGGCGTAGCGTTGCCGAACTGATGCGCGACGGCGCAACCGTCATCACCCGCGCCCAGGTGATGGATGGCATCGCCGGGATGATCCATGACATTCAGGTCGAGGCGACCTTTCCGGATGGCACCAAGCTGGTTACCGTTCACGAACCTATCAGATAGAGGAAGCCCCATGACACCCGGAGAAATACTTTGCGCCGCAGGCTCGATCGAACTGAATGCCGGGCGCCCGGCGATCACCCTGACCGTCGGCAATCGCGGTGACCGGCCGATTCAGGTTGGATCACACTATCATTTTCATGAAACCAATGGCGCGCTGGATTTTGACCGCGACGCCGCACGCGGTTTCCGGCTGGATATTCCGGCGGGCACGGCGGTGCGTTTCGAGCCGGGACAGACCCGTGATGTGGTCCTGGTCGCCTATCAGGGCGCGCGCGCTGTGTACGGATTTAATGGCAAAATCAACGGTCCCCTGTAGAAATAAATTTGGAACTGGATCATGGCTTTCAAAATCACCCGTGACGCCTATGCCGCCATGTATGGCCCCACAAAGGGCGACAGGGTTCGCCTGGCGGACACCGATCTGATCGTCGAGGTCGAGGAAGACCGCACCATTTATGGCGAAGAGGTAAAATTTGGCGGCGGCAAGGTGATCCGCGATGGCATGGGGCAATCGCAGATGACCCGGGCCCAGGGGGCGATGGACACGGTTATCACCAATGCGCTGATCATCGATCATTGGGGCATCGTCAAGGCCGATGTGGGCATCCGCGACGGACGCATTGCGGGCATTGGCAAGGCCGGCAATCCCGATGTGCAGCCGGGCGTCAATCTGGTGATTGGTCCGGGCACTGAAATTATTGCAGGCGAGGGGCGCATCCTGACGGCGGGGGGCATTGATGTGCATATTCACTTCATCTGCCCGCAACAGGTCGATGACGCGCTGTACAGCGGCGTCACCACATTGATGGGCGGCGGCGCCGGTCCGGCGGAGGGCACCAACGCCACCACCTGCACGCCCGGGCCGTTTCACCTGGCGCGCATGCTGCAGGCCGCCGATGGGTTGCCCATCAATATCGGATTTTTCGGCAAGGGTAACGCCACACTGCCGGGCGGGCTGCATGAACAGATCTCGGCGGGCGCATGCGGGCTGAAGCTGCATGAAGACTGGGGCACCACGCCTGCGGCCATAGATAATTGCCTGAGCGTGGCCGAAGAAACCGACATCGCGGTGACCATCCACACCGACACGCTGAATGAATCCGGGTTTGTCGAAAACAGCATCGCCGCCTTCAAGGGCCGGAACATCCACGCCTTTCATACCGAAGGCGCCGGCGGCGGCCATGCGCCCGACATTATCAAGGTGTGCGGCGTGGCGAATGTGGTGCCATCTTCCACCAATCCGACGCGGCCCTTCACGGTGAACACCATCGATGAACATCTGGACATGCTGATGGTCTGCCATCATCTGGACCCGAACATTCCAGAAGACGTGGCGTTTGCCGAAAGCCGCATCCGGCGCGAAACCATTGCCGCCGAAGATATTCTGCATGACCTTGGCGCGATCAGCATCCTGGCGTCCGACAGCCAGGCCATGGGCCGCATCGGCGAAGTGATTATCCGCACCTGGCAGACGGCGGACAAGATGCGCAAACAGCGCGGCCCCCTGCCGGAGGAAACCGGCAATAACGATAATTTCCGTGTACGGCGTTATATCGCCAAATACACCATCAATCCCGCACTGGCCCACGGCATCGCCAGCTATGTGGGATCGATCGAGACCGGCAAATATGCTGATCTGGTGTTGTGGAAGCCGGCCTTTTTTGGCGTGAAGCCGGATCTGGTTTTAAAGGCGGGCACGATCACGGCCGCGCTGATGGGCGACCCCAACGCCTCTATCCCGACGCCGCAGCCCGTCCATTACCGCCCGATGTTCGGCGCCTATGGCCGGGCGCGAACCGCCAGCCGTTTCAGCTTTGTATCCCAGGCCGCCGTCCGTGGCGGCCTTGCGGGCCAGCTGGGCCTGCAAAGTGAAGTGCTGGCCGTTAAAAACATACGCGGCATCGGCAAGGCGCAGATGATCCACAACAACGCTTTGCCGAAAATAGAGGTCGATGCGGAAACCTACGAAGTGCGCGCCGATGGCGTACTGCTGACCTGCGCCCCGGCCAGCGTGTTGCCGATGGCGCAACGCTATTTCCTGTTCTGACCATGACATTACCGCGCGCCACGCAATTATTTAATGCCGGCAGCTGGCCGGAAAATGAAGCGGCGGGCAGCGTGACGCTGGCGTTTGATGACCGGCACCGGCGGCGCGTCCGGCTGACACTCGATCATGCCCAGGGCGATTTCCTGCTGGATCTGGCGCGCGCGGAACGCCTTGGCGACGGGGATGGCCTGCTGCTGGACGATGGGCGCTGGGTGCATGTGCGCGCCGCCAGCGAAGACGTGATGGATGTTACCGCCGCCAGCCCCAGAGACGCAATCCGCATCGCCTGGCATCTGGGTAACAGGCACCTGGCGGTGCAGGTGCTTGACGGCGGCGGTTTACGGTTACGCTATGATCATGTGATTGAACACATGGCGCAGGATCTGGGCGGCAGCGTCCGCCGCAGTATGGATATTTTTGCGCCCGAACCCGGCGCTTATGATGGCGCGCCCGCCCATGCCCATTCACACGGGCATTCCCCGCTGCATTCCCATGACGAATAATGCGGCGCTGTACCGGCTGCTGGCATGGCTGTCTCCATCATTTCCGGTGGGCGCGTTCGGCTATTCCCACGGCCTTGAATTTGCAGTGGAGACCGGGCTGGTTAAAAACCGTGATGATCTTGTGGCGTGGATATCAACCTTGCTGCGCCACGGGTCCGGGTTGAGCGACGCGATGCTGTTCGTTGCGGGCTGGCGTGCGCTTGATGCAGAAGACACATCTGCATTACAGGATATCCTTGATCTGTCGGCGGCGATACGCCCAACCGCTGAACTGGCCCGTGAAACCCAGGCCCAGGGGGCGGCGTTCGCCCGCGCTATTCGCGACGCCTGGCCGCATCCGGAACTGGAGCGTTATTTCCTTGAATTGAATGGGGCGCGCTCTTTTTCTCACTCCACCCC
>JBEBFX010000273.1:0-2731 GCA_040081735.1 Alphaproteobacteria bacterium
GCAACTTATGGGTCTGCCGCCGTTTCAGGGCGGGGCGGCGGGATATCTCGGATATGAGATGGGGCGGTATCTGGAAAACGTTCCAGTTCCGGGGGCGGATGACATGCATTTGCCGGATATGGCGATGGGGTTTTATGATCAGATCATCGCCTTTGACGGGCTTGATCGCCGTGCCTGGATCATTGCGCAGGATGCAGGCGCCGCAGGTGCGCCGGAACGGCTTGCCCGATTGCGCGCAGGGATCATAGCGGCCCGCGCGCTGCCTTTGCCGCCTGCGCAGGATCGCCCGGATGCCGGAAAATGGACCGTAAATTTTTCGCGCAAGGCCTATGAGCGGGCGGTAGAGCGCGTAATTGAATATATTCTTGCCGGAGATATTTTTCAGGCAAATATTGCGCAGCGCTTTGCGGTAGAACTAGGGCGTGATTTTAACCGCTTTGAATTTTACCGGCGGCTGCGCGATGTCAACCCCGCGCCGTATGCGGTGTTTCTCGAACTGGGTGAATTTGCCATCGCTTCATCCTCGCCGGAACGGTTTCTGAAAATCGGGAACGGGAAAGTCGAGGCGCGCCCCATTAAGGGCACAAGGCCGCGCGGCGCAACCCCGGAACTGGACCGCGCGCTGGCGCAAGAATTAAGCGCGAGCGAAAAGGACCGCGCCGAGAATGTGATGATTGTGGATTTGCTGCGCAATGATCTCAGCCGGGTGTGTATGGATGGCAGCATAAAGGCGCCATCCTTATGCGAACTGGAAAGTTTTGCGTCCGTGCACCATCTGGTTTCCCTTGTCACCGGTGTGTTGCGCGCGGGCATCGGACCAGTTGACGTGTTGCGCGCGGCGTTTCCGGGCGGATCGATTACCGGCGCGCCAAAAATACGCGCGATGGAGGTGATATCGGAACTGGAGCCGCATATTCGCGGCCCTTATTGCGGCAGTCTGGGCTATATTGGTTTTGATGGAAGCATGGATATGAATATCGCCATTCGCACAATAGCCATGAACGCCCGTCAGGCGGTGTTTCACGCGGGCGGCGGCATCGTTGCGGATTCGGTGGCGGCCGGGGAATATGCCGAAAGCCTGGATAAGGCGCGGGCGCTTTTCACCGCTTTTGGCCTGACGCCTCCCCGGATTGATCCGTCATGATTTTGCTGATCGATAATTATGACAGCTTTGTGCACAATCTGGCCCGCTATGTGGGGGAGATTGGTTTTCAGCGCCGCGTTGTGCGCAATGACGCGATTACAATCGATGAAATACGTGACCTTGCGCCCCAGGCGATCGTGCTGTCGCCCGGCCCCTGCGGACCGCAACAGGCCGGATGTTCGCTGGAGGTGGTGCGTTGCCTGGGTTCGAACATTCCCATGCTGGGGGTGTGCCTGGGGCATCAGGTGATTGCCGAAGCCTTTGGCGGCGTTGTGCGCCGCGCCCGCCAGCCCCGCCATGGCAAGGCGTCGGCCATCAGCCATGACGGGACCGGAATATTTGCAGGGCTGCCCAATCCGTTGCAGGCCGGGCGCTATCATTCACTGGCTGTTGATGTGAGCGCCGATGGCCTGCTTGCGGTTACGGCGCGGGCGGAAGATGGCGAGATCATGGCGCTGGCGCATCGGTCGTTGCCGCTGTTCGGCGTGCAGTTTCATCCGGAATCGATACTGACCGAAGCTGGCCACGACCTGCTGAAAAATTTTATGCAGATTGCTATCCGATGGAATGTTGTTCACCGGCGGCGCGTCGCATGATTTGCTGGCTAAATGGCGTGCTCGGCCCCATTGAGGACGCCCGCATCGACCCCGGTGATCGCGGGTTTCTGCTGGGCGACGGAATTTTTGAAACGCTGCTTGCAGTGGACGGCGCGGTGCGCCACGGGCCAAAACATCTGGCGCGGCTGTCTGGCGCTTCGGGTATTCTAGGCCTCTCAGTGCCGTATCCGAAAATTGAAATCATGGCGGCAATGCTGCAATTACTGCATGTCAATCAGCTCCGCCTCGGGCGTTCAGCATTGCGGCTGACGCTCACGCGCGGGGCGGGCGCGCGCGGCGTGGCCCCCCCCGCCCAGGCGGCCTGCACAATTTTACTGACAGCCGTTAGCCTGCCGCCGCCGCCGCTTTATATGCGGGCGATTGTTTCATCCTGCATCAGAAGCGAAAATTCCATCAGTTCAAGGATAAAAAGCCTGAACTATCTCGATAATATCATGGCGCGCAAAGAAGCGGCGCAGCGGGGCGTGGATGAAGCCGTTATGCGCAACAGTGCGGGCAATATTGCGTCGGCGTCCAGCGCCAATATTTTTGTAGTTGCGGATGGCGCGCTATATACGCCGGCAATTGGCGACGGCGCGCTGCCGGGTATTATGCGCGCAATCGTGCTTGAGGCTGCGGCCGGCCTGAAGATACCGGCGGATGAAGGGCCGCTTACGCCTGACGGACTAAAAAGCGCGTCAGAGATATTTCTGACGAACGCCCTGATCGGGGTTTGCCCGCTGATTGAACTGGACGGCGCCCCGGTAGGGACAGGCGCGATGGGGCCGGTTACCGGAAAATTGCGGCTCAGCACAAATCCCGGATAGCGGGCGATGCAGCGATGTGACCGCTCACATAACGTTCGTAGTTTTTTTCGACGTCGCCCAGTTTATAAAGATAATTCACCATCAAACCGTGCGACTGCGCCATCCCTTTTTGCGACTGATCGCCGAGCCAGTTGATGCGTTCAATTCGCGCGCCGTTACTCAGA
>JBEBFX010000116.1:0-10358 GCA_040081735.1 Alphaproteobacteria bacterium
AGCCTGGGGCACGGATATAGGGGTCGAGGTCGCCTCGCTGGGTATTCAGATACATGGCGGCATGGGATTTATCGAGCAAACCGGCGCCGCGCAATATCTGCGCGATATCCGTATTGCGCCTATCTATGAAGGCACTAACGGCATTCAGGCCATCGACATGGTGACCCGCAAGCTGCCCATGCAGGGCGGCGCCGTCATGCGCGGCTTTATCGCCGAGATGCAGGAAACCGCCGATCACTGCCGCCAGCTGAACCGCCCGGCTTTTGCCCAGATCGGCGAGGCGCTGGACCGCGCCCTAGCCGACATGACGCAGACGACGGACTGGATGCTGGCGCGCATCGCCAGCGCCCCCAATGACTGCCTTGCCGGCGCCACCCCGTATCTGCGGCTGGCGGGCACGCTCAGCAATGGCTATTATCTGGCCCGCATGGCGCTTGCCGGATCACAGCAGGCCGATACGGACCGCCATGCCGGGGCCGCCATCGCCACTGCTTTGTTCTTTGCCCTCAATCATTTACCCCAGGCATCGGGATTATCTGGTGCGGCCATGGCAGGCGCAGCGCATCTGTATGCGATGCGTGACGATCAATTGGGGGGATAGAACCTTATGATCTTAGATTCGGTCATGTCCTTCATCGTCATTGCGAGCCGCGCAGCGGCGCGGCAATCCAGAGCAACTTGGAAAGGCCTGTATTTTTGGCTCTGGATTGCTTCACTGCGTTCGCAATGACGCCGTAAGTGCCGTGATTCAACCTAAAATCATCCCCACTCTACGCGGGAAGATTCAGCAGCCGCACATCGCCAATGAAGCTTTCAAAGCTGACCAGATGCGGTCTTATGGATTTTGGATAGGACGTGTGCAGACCAGACGGCACAACCAGGTGAACGCCCGCCTCCCGCATTTCCCGGAACTGCCCTTCTGAAACGCCTTCCTGAAGCGTCAGCAGATGTTTGACAGGAATTCGGTTCGCCTCGTTGATAACCTGCCGCCAGCGGTCCTTGCAGGAGGTTTTCACAGCCAGCATGCGAAGGCGGCCAACTGGAAAAGTAGCGTCATCATATGCTGATTTTGAGGGGAAAAGAAAATCCGGCTCCTTGCCGCCTTCAATTACTGGACGATAGCTGAAATCGGCCTCCGGCCTCAGGCCTTCCTCCGTCATTATCGCACGTGCATGCAGTTCCAGTGAATTTCCCGATCGTGATTTTCTGCTTTGTAGAATTTTTTGCGCAAGACGGATGAAGTCAGTGATCGTTTCAAAGCGTATCTGTATACGCGGAAGGAAGATTACTTGTTCGACGCTTTGAAAAATTTCATACTCGCACCGACGCCGTTTGAGAAGACGCATGTCTGGATTAACGCCATGAGCCGGACTGAGTTCCAGTGTTTTGCGTATGATCTCTTCACCCGTAGGAAGCTTTTCCAACCAGGCACGAGGGATCTCCTGCTCGCTCATACAGCAGCTATCCCTCTGCCCCGCTGTCACATTGGGCAGAACTGCTGACGGTTCACTGCCCGGAATCCATATGACGTGGCTCTTGGGTTCAACAGGTCCCAGCCGTTCTTCAAATAAATCTTCTTCAATCGGGGCCTGGCAAACCCAGACATGACATTCCATTGTGGTGTCTTGTGCGACAGGTGCAAAGACAAATACCGCGAGTGCGCCCGTGCTATCCGGGTCCCGTAGCGCCGATTGTTGACCTCCGAATCTTGTTAGCCGGGTTTCATTTCTTGTGCCACCCCACATCTTATTATTGTACCAGATAGCCCTCGCCTTCTGATGATCAACATGTGAATCAATATAGAGATCGAAATTAATGTCCGGATTTATAGCGTCAGTTCGGACAAGCGAAGGAAATATGCGGAAGAGAAATTCTTTCTGAATGTATAATCCGGCCTGGTGCGACCCTGTTGCAAGCGTGTCGTTCGCTGACAGGCGCTTCGCATACCATATATTACCTGGTCGCCCGAATTCGCTGATCCAGTCAGTTACATCAGCTAGTGCCATTTCGGACCCCGGATTTCCGCGCTGCGCTTTTTGGACTGGAGCCATCCTGCTGCGCGATCGGCAATGGACTCCAGGCTATCTGCATTTTTTCCACGCGTTGCACATTCCCAGATTACAAGCTGACGCCAGCCCAGATCAGAAAGCTGGGTCCTTACAAGCTCGTCCCTTTTCCGGTTTGTAGCTATCTTGTTTTCCCAAAATTCAGGCCGTGTCGAAGGTAGGCGGAAAAGCGGGCATTGGTGACCATGCCAGAAGCAGCCATGTACGAAAATTACAGCGCGTCTTGAACGAAATACAAGGTCGGGTTTTCCGGGTAAGTCGGAACTGTGTAGTCTATACCTGAACCCTCTCTGGTGTAGCGCCTTCCGAAGCGCGAGTTCAGGTTTTGTATTCTTACTCCGTATGCCCGACATCATACGGCTGCGGGTTGCTGTATCGACTATATCAGGCACGGGCCCGCTTCTTGGCAACTGGCAGCATCGCAGCGAGTATCTGAGGTTCCATATGCCGCGCCACAGCAGTTACAGCCGGAACAACGACTGCATTACCGAACTGCCTGTACGCCTGCGTATCAGAGACGGGAATTTTCCATGCAGGTTTTCCCGGCGCATCAAAGCCCATCAGACGCGCACATTCGCGGGGCGTCAGGCGGCGTGGAGGTTCGTCGTTCTGTCTGATGAGAATTTCGGAACCATCCTTGTAGTAACGCGCAGAAAGAGTGCGCGCCACATCGTCAGGACCAAATAAACCGAAACCGAAACCATTTCCAAGCCCCCTGTGCTTATCGGCATAGGCCTTCAGATAAGACCACAGATGATCTGATAGAGTATATTTATCGGATACCGTTGCCTGACGGCCATTTGTAAAAGGTTTCTCCGGTTTCTCTGACCCAGTCTGCGTATGCAGAATGGATGACAGCTTTGGACCGCCGAGCGGATTGGGAATGTCCATCGTATCAAAGGTAAAGTCAGAACTGTCACGAAAGCCGACGATAAAAATCCGTTCGCGGTGCTGTGGCACCCACGATTTGGCGTCAATCACCTTATAGGCAACGTGATAGCCAAGTTCACGTGTAAGAACATCATGGATGACGCGAAACGTCTGACCTCTGTCGTGATTGACAAGATTCTTTACGTTTTCGAGAAGAAAGGCCCTTGGCTGATGGTGTTTAATGATCCGCGCCACATCAAAGAACAACGTCCCCTGGGCTTCACACGCAAAACCATGCGGCCGGTTCAGGGCGTTTTTCTTGGATACGCCCGCGATGGAAAAAGGCTGGCATGGAAATCCGGCAAGCAGCACATCATGGGCCGGAATATCGGCCTCGCGCACCTCGCAGATATCGCCCGCGATTTCATGCGCGTCATGAGGGAAGTTCGCCCGGTAGGTCTGCTGGCTATAGCGGTCCCGCTCACAGGTGAAAACGCATTCTCCGTTGATGGCCTCAAAGCCCCTGCGAAGCCCGCCGATACCGGCGAACAGATCGATAAATGTGAAGGCCGCGCGATCCTGCCCTGCGGAGGACGCCCGTTCAGCCGCGCCACTGCGAACGGAGAAAAGGCCCTTAAGCGGCAATGTGGAGAATTTTGTCATGATGCGCCCCCAGTTTCTCTGATTATTCTATCGGCATTATGTCAGGCTAACCGGCAAAGAACAATAAGAGAACATAATGGGTTGAAAATATAAAACATGCTGTTGCGACTATAATCCACAAATATGATTCGCAACCGCCCTGTTCTTTGCGCTCAATTACTTACCGCAATCCTCCGGCCTGTCGGCCGCCGCCATGGCCGGGGCGGCGCATCTGTACGCGATGAGCGACGACCAACTGGGGGGATAGGCGGTATTTTCTAACGATTGTTTGACGTTTTGCTGGTATGGTCGTATTTATTAATAGTATCATAGATTCTTGTTTTTTCGATTTTGCAATTGCGAGTGAATACTATGACAAAACCAACCATCGGCCATGACGATTCCGGATTAAATCTGCCGACCTACGGGCCGCTGATTTTTCCCATTGAAACACCCCCGGCTTTCGGTGAGTTCATCCAGGTTGCGCCAGAAATATACTGGCTGCGCGGCTCGATGCCGATGGTGCTCAATCACATCAATGTCTATCTGCTCAAGGACGGCGACGGCTGGACGGTGCTTGACACCGGCATCAGCACACCCGAAATCCAGCAGGCCTGGCGCAGCATGATCAAGCAGCTGGGCGGCCCTATCAAGCGGGTGATCGTCACCCATTATCATCCCGATCACGTGGGCAATGCCGGCTGGTTCTACCGCGAATATGACGCCCCCCTGTGGATGTCGCGCACCGAAATTCTGATGGCGCGTTACGTCACCTCTCCCGGCGGGCCGATGAATTCAAACTCGCCGGAAGCCGAGGCGTTTTACCGCGCCGCCGGGTTCGATGACAGCCAGATCGACGCCTACAAGGAACGCCGGACGCGCGGCTTTGGCTTTATGTCCGAGGAAATTCCCTATAATTATCATCGCATTCAGGACGGCGAAAAAATCATCATCAATGACACCGCGTGGGAAGTGGTCGTAGGGCGCGGCCATTCGCCGGAGCATGCGTGTCTTTATTCCGCCCATCACAAGGTCATGCTTTCAGGCGATCAGGTGCTGCCCAATATCACGACCAATGTCAGCGTGATGCCGAGCGAGCCGGAAGCCAATCCGCTGAAGGAATGGATCGAATCGCTGGCGATCATTCGCGACCGTCTGCCCGATGACGTGCTGGTTCTGCCGGCCCATAACCGGCCATTTTATGGCCTGCATGCGCGCCTGACCGCCCTGATTGACGGGCACGAGAAGAATCTGCGTGATCTGCACGCCCTGTGTGATCAGCCCAGGCGCGCCATCGACGTGTTTTCGGTGCTGTTCAAGCGTAAAATTGATAACGACGTCCTGTTCATGGCCACGGGCGAAAGCTATTCCCACATTAATTGCCTTGTGCAACGCGGGAAACTGGCGCGTGAGGTGGATTCGAACGGTGTCGCGTACTTTCGTCAGACCGATGAAAAACGTCACCGCAATATTAAAGCCGCCGAATAGACTGCGCGATTCTGAAATTTTAGCTGCGCCAAAGACCGGGCATTTTGGATCAGTCTCCAACACCCATAAGATTATGGTAACCAACTCTCCTTATGCTGATATGTAATAATAGTGTATCAGCGGGACAATAAGGCAGGGGATACGGGTGGAATCGCTTTGGCAATTCTGGGAGTCGGTGGTTGGTGATTTAAGCTGGCCTGGCGGCATCGACGGCGGCTTCCTGCAATCACTGAACAACCCCGTCACATCCCGATTTTCAGCCGGAATATTGCTGCTGCTCGCAACCGGAAGCCTGATATGGTTTGTTATGCGCCGTATCTGGCCCGCGCACCGTATGATCCTGATGGCCAGCAGGGCCGTGGAGGGAACCGCCGATCAGGTGGCGTTTACCGCCAGCTTTCCCCGCTTTGACCGGGCCATCAATGAAATAGCGTTATTGCGGCGTCCCTGGGCGCAATTCCGCATTGGCGTTATCGTTCCGCCGCAAAGCGCGCGCGCGCCGATCCGCCACCATTTGCGCGCCGGCGATTACCTTCACCTTGAAGCGCTAGAAGCGGGCGGTTTTAATTTCCGTTTCTTCAGGCTCTGGTCCGGATTCTTTTTTGCAGCCGGGGTTTTGCTCTCCTTGCTGGGCATTACCCTGGACATTCATCTGACCAGCCTGGCCTATGATTCTGATCCTGGGGCATGGGATGGATTTATCGACGGGCTTGCCGGAAATTTGCTGCCCATGCTGACTGGTTTTGGGTCGGCACTGGCCCTGGCCGTGGGGTTTCATTGGGCCGAACATCGGCTAAAACGGGATCTGCACCTGTTAAGCCATGCACTGGAGGACCGCATAAAATTTAGCATGGTCCGGCCGGCGGCAGATCAGTATACGCAGTTGAGGGGCCCCGTTGCGGCCCCCGAAGAGGTCCCGGTGGAATTATCGGCGCTGCCGGAACAGCTGCGCACCCTGTCACAGGAAATTGTCGCTGCTTTGGCCCGCGTTGAAACCCAGATGACAGAAACCATGCCGGGCCGTATTGGCGATGCGATGACGCCCCTCTCCGATGCGCTGGATTTATTGGGCAAACGGCTTTCGGAATCCAATGCAGAAGCGCTGCGCCAGGCCGTCGGCGAACTGTCGCAAGGCCTGCATGAGCGGGCGATCGAAGATCTGGACTCGCTTTCGGGCGCGCTGGTCCAGGCCCGCAGCGGCCTTGAAGACGCGGGTCTTGCCTTACGGGACGCCAGCACCCACGCCAGTGAAAAATTAACTGATGCGGGCGAGGCCCTGGCCGAACAGATTGGCCGCGCCAGTCATAATGCGCAGCAGGCGTTTGGTCCTCTTCCTCTGCGTATCGCAGAGTTTGGCGACGTGCTCGAACGCTTCAATGCAGGCCTGTCCAGGCATGAGGATGCGGTTGCATCGGCGGCCGGCACGGCGCACCGGGCCATAAGCGTCATGGACGAAATACTGGCCCGCCCGCGCGAAATGGCGACCGCGCCCGTCTACGCTGCGCTGGCGCCGCCCCAGACGCCTGTATTGGAAATAATGGTTGTCGAGGATTTGTCCCGGGCCGCGCGCGATATGTCCTTATCCGTCGAGGCGGTTCTGGATGCGCGGCGTTTACTGAAACGCCTGAGCAGCCGGCTGCGCCAGCCTGCGACCAGCCTGATAACAGAGGATTGGGCGCAACATCGCGAAATGCTATCGGGTTCCGATGAAATGCTGAGCGAGGTGCTGGAAAATTTCCGGACCAGCGCGAACCAGCAACGGGCGGGACTGGACACGGCGGTCGAAGAACTGGAAACCCGGCTTGAGCGATTATTCCGCGATCTTGACGCCGGCGCGTCCCGGCTGGACAGCGCCATTCATTCCATGCGGCGTCACGCCCTGATCGCCGCCGTTCCTGCGCAAGGCGCAGCGCCCGGCGCGGATGAAAGCACTGACGCCGCCTGATTGGGCAGCCAGTCTTATTGCCGTTGCAATCCCTGTCTGATATATACCGCGTTAATAATAATTCACTCGGAAGGGGGAGTGTTTGCCATGGGCGATCTCGATAAATTTCGCACGGAAACCCGTGCCTGGCTGGAAGAAAACTGTCCGGCGTCCATGCGAACGCCCATGCCGGAGGATGAAACCTGCTGGGGCGGCCGCAATCCGGTTTACAAAAATCCTGACTCAAAACTATGGATGGACCGTATGGCCGCACGCGGCTGGACCGTGCCAACATGGCCAACGCAATATGGCGGCGGCGGCCTGGACAAGGCCCGCAATCAGGTGCTGCAACAGGAACTGGGGCGGTTACGCGCCCGTCCGCCCCTGGCGAGCTTTGGTATCTGGATGCTCGGCCCGGCCCTGCTGGAATTCGCCAGCGAAGAACAAAAACGCCACTACCTGAACCAGATCGCCCTCGGCGAAATCCGCTGGTGCCAGGGCTATTCCGAACCGGGCGCCGGGTCGGACCTGGCCGGACTGCAAACCAAAGCCGAGGATATGGGCGATCATTACCTCGTCAACGGCTCTAAAATCTGGACATCCTACGGCCATCTGGCGGACTGGATTTTTTGCCTGGTGCGCACCGACCCCAAGGCCCCCAAGCACAGGGGCATCAGTTTTCTGCTGTTCGATATGGCGTCGCCCGGCGTCTCCACGAAACCCATCAAGCTGATCAGCGGCGCCTCAATATTCGCCCAGACCTTTTTTGATAATGTGAAAGTGCCAAAGCCGCAACTGGTCGGCACGCTGAATGATGGCTGGACCATAGCCAAGGCGCTGTTGCAGCATGAACGCAACATGATCGGGAATATGGGCAGCGTCAATCTTCCGGGCGGTAGTGGCGCGCGTTCCCCATCGGTTGCGGCAAAACGTTATTCCGGTGAGATTAATGGCAAGATCGCCGATCCCGCCCTGCGCCTGGAAATTGCCCGGCATAATATGAATTCCCGCGCCTTCGGCGTAACCTACCAGCGTATGTCCGACGAAATGACGGCGGGCGCGCCTCCGGGACCCGCTTCCTCGATGTTCAAATATTACGGCACGGAACAGAACAAGCGCAAATATGAATTGCTGCTGCAAGCCATGGGCACCGCCGCGCTGGGGTGGGAGGGCGGCGCCTTTCAGGAGCATGAGCTGGGGATCACACGGGAATGGCTTCGCTCCAAAGGCAATTCGATTGAGGGCGGCACGTCGGAAGTTCAGCTCAATATTATCTCCAAGAATGTATTGCGGCTGCCTGACTAGCCCATAAATAATCCGTACAGGGAAGAAACTCGATGGCTTTGGTGTTAAACGAAGATCAGGTACAGTTAAAAGACGCTGCCCGCTCCTTTATTCAGGACAAGGCGCCCGTTTCCGCATTCCGCAAGTTGCGTGACAGTAATGATCCGGATGGTTTTGACCGCAAGTTATGGAAAGAAATGGCGGGCCTTGGCTGGGCCGGCATTATCATCCCGGAAGAATTTGGCGGCGCCGGCTTTGGCTATGTCGGTCTTGGGGTTGTGCTTGAAGAAGCCGGACGCACCCTGCTCGCATCCCCGCTGATGTCAACCGCGCTGATCGGCGCGACGGCGGTAATCCTGGGCGGATCGCCATCGCAAAAAAGGGAGATCCTGCCTGCGATTGCGTCGGGAGACTGGCTGATGGCGCTGGCCCACGAAGAAGGGCCGCATCATTCCCCTTACGCGATTGCCGCCAGGGCGAAAAAGAGCGATGAAGGCTTTATTCTGGGCGGCAAGAAAACATTTGTGCTGGATGGGCATGTGGCGGACCAGCTGATTGTCGCCGCGCGAACCTCGGGAAAATCAGGCGCCCGCGACGGCCTTACGCTGTTTCTGGTGGATCGCAATGCGCCGGGCGTCAAAGTGACACGTACGCTTATGGCCGACAGCCGTAACGCGGCCAATGTGAAATTCACCAATGTTAAGATTCGCTCTGACGCTGTACTTGGCAGTGTTGATCATGGCGCCGACATTCTGGACCCGGTGCTCGATCGCGCACGGATTGGCCTGAGCGCGGAAATGCTGGGGGGCGTCCGGGAAGAATTTGAACGCACGGTGGAATATCTGAAAACGCGCCAGCAATTCGGCGTGCTTATTGGCACTTTTCAGGCGTTGAAACACAGGGCGGCCGAGATGTTCTGCGAAATAGAACTGTCGGTTTCTGTCGTGCTGGACGGGCTGATTGCGATTGATGAGAATCGCAATGATGTGCCCCAAATCGCCAGCCTCGTAAAGGCGCGCCTCAACGACACTTATTTTCTGGTCAGCAACGAGGCTTTGCAGATGCATGGCGGCATTGGCATGACCGATGAGATCGATATGGGGTTGTTCATGAAGCGGGCCCGCGTCGCTGCCGCAAGCTTTGGCGGCACGACTTTTCATCATGACAGGTACGCATCTCTCGAAGGGTATTAAGCAGTATACCGGTGGATCAAAGTCCGCAGGATAATAATTCCAGATCAACGGGGAGACGGCAATGGGACGGGTTTCAGGCAAAATAGCTTTGGTCACGGGGGGCGGATCGGGCATTGGCAAGGGCA
Source organism: Alphaproteobacteria bacterium (assembly GCA_040081735.1). Lineage (GTDB taxonomy): Bacteria > Pseudomonadota > Alphaproteobacteria > UBA11222 > UBA11222 > UBA11222. Next base: position 9,593 of record JBEBFX010000116.1, read on the forward strand.
CTGCCGAACTGCTGGCGCAGGAAGGGGCCAAAGTTGCCGTCAGCGATCTGGTTGCCGCCGACGCCAGGGCGGTTGCAGACGGCATCAACAAAGCCGGCGGCGAAGCGATGGCGCTGCACCACGATGTCACGCTTGAGGCGCGCTGGATTGAAGTGATGGCCGAGATCAAAAAGGCCTATGGAAGACTGGATATTCTGTTCAATAATGCGGGCATCGCACTGGGCGGCATGACCTGGGATCAGTCGCTGGAAGACTGGCGCAAGCAAACGGCGGTTAACCTGGACGGGGTATTTCTCGGCTGCAAACATGCTATCCCGCTGATGCGCGACGGCGGCGGCGGCTCGATCATCATCACTTCCTCCGTCGCCGGCTTGCAGGGCGCGCCCGGACTTTCTGGTTACTGCGCCACCAAGGGGGGCGTACGGTTGTACGCCAAGGCCGTGGCCATGGAATGCGCCCGCGCCGGGTTCAATATCCGTATCAATACAGTGCACCCCGGCGTGATTGAAACCCCGATCTGGACCAAAATCCCCGGCAATGTGTTTGGCGGAACCCGGACCAACGCCATTGATCCCAACGCACTGGCTGCCGCGTCAACGCCAATGAAACGGGCGGGAAAACCTCTCGACATTGCCTATGGGGTATTGTTTCTGGCGTCCGACGAATCCGCTTATATGACCGGTTCGGAACTGGTCATCGATGGCGGCGTGTTTGCCGGCTAGAGCAATTTGCGATCAAGTTGATATGCTTGCGTATTATTTCTCCC
>JBEBFX010000003.1:0-35808 GCA_040081735.1 Alphaproteobacteria bacterium
GTGGACACCATGAAAGAAAAAATTGGCTTTATCGGCCTGGGCAATATGGGCAAGCCGATGGCGATGAACCTGGCGCGGGCGGGACTGGATTTGACTGTCTATGACGTCAATCCGGACGCAATGCGCGATCTTGTGGCGCTGGGCGCAAAGCCGGCAGGCTCGGCCGCCGAGATCGGCGAAAATTGCAGCATTATTGAACTTGTGGTCATCAATGACCGCCAGGTCGAAGAAGTCATTTCGGGCCGTGGTCAGGGCGATGGCCTGCTGGCCGGCATGAAAGCGGGCGGCCTGATCATTATTCACAGCACCGTTAACCCGGACACCTGCCAGCGCATGGCGGCGATTTGCGCAGAACGGCATATCGGCGTAATCGACGCCGCCGTCAGCGGCGCCGAGGCCCGCTCTATTGCCGGCACGCTTACCTTGATGGTTGGCGGTGACGCGGCACAGGTGGAACGCGCCCGGCCCCTGTTTTCTGTCGTCGGTGAAGAGATTTTTCACATGGGCGCCGTCGGCATGGGGCAAGCGGCGAAGCTGTGTAATAATCTGATGGCGCTGGTGAATTTGAAAGTCGCCGAGGAGGCGCTGGCGCTGGCGCGCGCCGCCGGGATCGACGAGGATCTTATGATCAGGATCGCTTGCGCAAGTTCAGGTGACAGCTTTGCCCTGCGCGCGATCAAACCCCTGCGCGAGCTGATTTCGAGTACCGCTCCCGGCGGCGGCACGGGCGCGGCGCTGGTGGCCAAGGATTTGCAGCTTGTCCTGCGCCTGGGCAAAACCCTTGGTGTTCCCCTGACGATCACCGGGTTCGCCACTAACCGCGACCACCCCAAACCCGAATGATTATCCTGTCTACCGGTGACGTGCCATGCCCCCATTGCGGCGCCAGGACTGCCATGGGCCTTCTGGAAATCCGCGACATGACAATCTTCGCCTGTCCGCAATGCGCGCGTGAGAGTAAAATAGACGCTGCGAAATATAGCCATGATATCGCCATGTATCAGTGGGCGCAGCGTCAGCTCAGCGGGAATCAGGAGATTCCGGAATGAATCCGCTCCTGCGGGGCGCTGCCCTGCCCGCGCTTTTTTCCGCCGCGTTGTTTGGGCTTGCCACGCCCTTTGCCAAAATGCTGCTGGGCGGCGTCGAGGCGTGGCTGCTGGCGGGTTTGCTGTATCTTGGTGCAGGACTGGGCCTCGGCTTATATACGCTGCTCCAGCGTCTGGGCGGTAACGCGCCCGGCGGCGCGCCACTTGGCCGCGCTGAAATGCCGTGGCTTGCCGGGGCGATCGCTGCGGGCGGCATAATCGCCCCCGTGATGCTGATGACCGGCCTGCGCATGACCTCTGCCACCAGCGGGTCATTGCTGTTGAATCTTGAAGCGATTGCAACGGTCGCCATTGCAGCCCTGGTGTTTCGTGAACATACCGGGGGCCGTCTTTTACTGGGCGCGGCCCTGATCATTGGCGGCGCGGTTGCGCTGTCCTGGCGGGGAAGTGACTTTTCCCTGAATGGCGGCGCCGTCCTGATCGTATGCGCATGTATCGCCTGGGGCATCGACAATAATCTCACCCGCCGCATCTCCGGCGCAGACCCGGTGCGGATCACCCTGCTGCGCGGCCTGGTTGCTGGCAGCGTCAATGTCACGATCGGCCTGGCAGGCGGCGCTGTGCTTCCAGCGCCTGTTATTCTCGCTGGAGCTCTGGTTACCGGCTTTCTGGGGTATGGAGTAAGCTTGGTGCTGTTCGTGATATCATTGCGGCGCCTTGGCGCGGCGCGGACCGGCGCGTATTTTTCGACCGCGCCTTTCATTGGGGCGGCAGCCGCCATTCCCCTGTTGTCTGATCCAGTCACGCCGCAAATTCTGATTGCGAGTTTATTGATGGGAATTGGCGTCTGGCTGAGCCTGACCGAAAACCATGCCCATTCCCATGCCCATGAACCCCTGGAACATAGCCATCTGCATAACCATGATGACCATCACCAACACCCCCATGCCGGGGATATGGCGCGCATGGAACCCCACACGCACCCTCATATCCACGAACCCCTGGTCCATGCCCATGGGCACTGGCCTGATCTGCACCATCGGCACGGGCATAAAAACCTGGTGACATGACACCTTAGCTTGCGGGCGAGGCTCGCGCACGTTAGGCAGAGTGTATGACGGATAAAAAGTCTGACATGGCCGAGATCACCGATCTGGCCGGACGCCTGTTAGCGGGCGACCGCCGCGCCCTGGCGCGCGCCATAACGCTGATTGAATCGCGCCGTCCTTCCGACCGGCCAAAAGCCGGGGCGCTGTTGCGCCAGCTGCTGCCATCGGCGGGCAAAGCCATCCGGCTGGGTTTTTCCGGCGCGCCGGGAGTTGGAAAGTCGAGCTTCATTGAAACTTTCGGAACCTTCCTGACCGGACGCGGATTGAAGGTCGCCGTGCTGGCAATCGATCCTTCCTCGACACGTTCCGGCGGCTCTATTCTTGGGGATAAAACCCGCATGGAGTTGTTGTCCCGCGATCCCAACGCCTTTATCCGCCCAACGCCTTCAAGCGGCGCCCTGGGCGGGGTGGCGCGCCGCACCCGCGAGGCCATGCTGGCCGCCGACGCCGCAGGCTATGATGTCGTGATTATCGAAACCGTCGGCGTCGGGCAATCGGAAACCCAGGTCTGCGACATGGTGGACATGTTCGTGCTGCTGTTATCACCAGGGGGCGGTGACGAATTGCAGGGCATCAAGCGCGGCATCATGGAATTGGCCGATATGGTGATCGTCAACAAGGCCGACGGCGAATTCCTGAAGGCCGCCGGCCGGGCCGCAGCGGAACATCAGGCAGCCCTGCATCTGATGCGGCCCAAGACCCTGCGCTGGCAGGTGCCGGTACTGCAAACTTCAGCCCTGACGGGGGATGGCTTGAACCAGGTCTGGGAAAACATCCAGGCCTATCGCGAGGCCCTGGGCAAATCCGGAGAAATCGCCGCCCGGCGCGCCCTCCAGGCCAGTGCCTGGATGTGGTCGGAAGTACATGACGGCCTTCTGGACATGCTGCACGAGGATCCCGCCACAGAAAAACTGGCGGCCAAACTTGAAAAGCAGGTGCTGGAAGGCAAGCTTCCCGCAAGCGAGGCTGCACGGCAAATACTGGAACTGTTCCGCCGTAAGGCCTGATCGAACGGAAGGGAAATTTCCGTGACGCTGAAAAATCCACTTTTGTCATTCTGAGCGAAGCGAAGAATCTCAAGCCTCCACAGAGGGATTCTTCGCTTCGCTCAGAATGACAAAGTGTTCCGATCAGAATGACAAAGTGTTCCGCTCAGAATGACAACGGAAAATCGGTTAGTTAACCTGTCAGGCCACTTCAAGCCCGCGCATTTCGCCTTCTTCGCGCCACTGTTTGATGATCCTGAAAAAGTCTTCGGAGCTTCCGCCATATTGTCCGTTCTGACCGCTTCGCTCGGCCGGCCGGCCTTCATTGTTATAATAGCCGGGGGTGCATTCCGCATAGAATCGCAGACCCAGTTTCGCTTTGCGGAGAATCGTCTGCACCCATTCGTCTTCGGCTTGCTGCGAGGCCTCGACCGTTTTTCGATTGCTGTCCTGCAACTGTTTGACGATGTAGGCGATCTGATGGCTGTTCTCATCCAGAGCGTGCGGGAAATTGGCGGTAAAACCCGATTGCAGGATGCCCATGATGAAGCAATTGGGAAACCCCCGTGTATGCAGGCCATGAAATGTGGAAACGCCATTCGCCCACTTTTCGCTAAGCGCCAGTCCGTCACGGCCGATCAGATCATAGCCTGAACGGCGCGTATAATTGGTGCCCACCTCAAAGCCCGTGGCGAAAATCAGACAATCAACTTCATATTCCTTGCCGTCGAACACCACGCCTTTTTCAGTTATCCGGTCGACGCCCTGGCCGCGCGTATCCACCAACGTCACATTGGGGCGGTTGAAGGTTGGAAGATATTCATCATGGATACAGGGCCGCTTGCAGAATTGCCGGTAATAGGGTTTCAGAGCCTCTGCCGTGGCCTTGTCCTTGACAATCGCATCCACGCGCGCCCGCACACCCTCCATCTTCTGATAATCAAGCAGTTCGGTAAACGCCATCAATTCGGCGCGTGAGGCGCCTGCGCCCTTGCCCTGCTTGACCTTGACCAGCAGATTACGGATGATTTCAGTCCAGCCGTCATTGACCAGATCCTCTTCCGCATAACCGCCCGTTGTCAGAATATTGAAATTGTTCATGCGGTGCTGATGCCAGCCCGGTTTCAGGGTCTTGACCCATTCCGGGTCGGTGGGCTGATCGTTTCGCACGTCCACAGATGATGGCGTGCGCTGAAACACGTAGAGATGCTTTGCCGAAGCGCCCAAATGAGGAACACACTGCACGGCGGTTGCGCCGGTGCCGATGATGCCGACACGCTTGTCTTTCAGGCCGGTCAGATTGCCGGTTGAATCGCCCCCGGTATAATTATAGTCCCAGCGGCTGGTGTGAAAGGTATGGCCCTTGAAATCATCAATACCCGGAATGCCGGGCAGTTTTGGCCGGTGCAGCGGGCCATTGGACATGACCACAAAGCGCGCTTTCATGCGGTCGCCGCGATTGGTCGATATCACCCATTTCGAGTCGTTTTCATCCCATACCATGCCGGTAATTTCGGTCTGGAGGCAGGCGTCCTTATACAGATCATATTTTCTGGCGATTGCCTGAGAGTGGGCAAGAATTTCCGGGGCGTCGGTGTAGCGGCGTTTCGGAATATAGTTCAGCTCTTCCAGCAGTGGCAGATAGATATAGGCTTCAATATCACAGGCCGCACCCGGATAGCGGTTCCAGTACCAGGTGCCGCCAAAGTCACCGCCCTTTTCAATCATGCGGATGCTTTTAACCCCGGCCTCGCGCAAACGCGCGCCCGCCAGCAGGCCGCCAAAACCCCCGCCGATGACGGCAACCTCGACCTCGTCAAACAATGGCGCACGGGTAAAGCCCGCCTCCACATAGGGGTCCTCCAGGAAATGCGAAAAATCACCTTTGGGCTGCTGATATTGTTCGTTGCCGTCGGGACGGATGCGCTTGTCCCGTTCCGAGCGGTATTTGGCAAGCAGCGCATCTGGATCGAAGGATATCTCGCCAAGGCCCATTTTATCAGCCAGTTCCCGGCTCGGCATGATCACTTCATGGTCCTGCCTGCTCACACGCGCCGCACTCTTCACGTCGTCACTCATTGTATTGCGCTCCCCTTCTGGGATCTGATCCCCGCCTAAATTTATTTACTGACATTATATCAGCAAAAACTCTTCGGCAACACTCTCCTCGGCCTGTCATTCCGGCCATGAACAGTACGCCTTGACGGACGCCGCTTGCCGCGCTATTCATCCCCCCTCAATTGAACCCGCTTGCCGGGGCGTTGTCATTTTCTGCACACACTAGCTGAACCCAGGGGATCGATTTATGGCCAGACGCTGTGAACTTACCGGCACCGGCGTACTTACCGGCAATAATGTCAGTCATGCGAATAACAAGACGCGGCGGCGGTATTTGCCCAATCTGGTCAACGTCACCCTTACCAGCGACGCTTTGGGCCAGGGGGTGCGATTGAAAATTTGCGCCAGCACCCTGCGCTCGGTCGATCATAACGGCGGCCTTGACGCCTATCTGATGAAAGCCGACGCCGCCAAGATGTCGCTGCGCGCCCAGCGCCTGAAGCGGCAGATCGCCAGCCGCCGCGCCGCCTCTGCAACAGCCTGATCGGCTAGTTTGCAAGTTTGAACATCAGTAGAAGATTTTTCTGCAACACATTGAAATTATTATCAGAAATGATGTAGATAATAATTTCACCCGCGTCATTGGTGCGCGTTGCCAGCCCTTCGAAATTATCAATTCCATAGCGGGCGGCAAGATTGATCAACACCTCGCCGTCCAATAATGCGTCCGGCCGCAGCGTGTCAGCCCTGATGCGCCTGATCTGCATACCCGGCCCGCCGGCGACGGTGTACCGCCGCTCCAGCACCAGCAAGTCGCCGTCCGGCAAAAACTCCATGTCAGTGGGATCAAAAATGCCTTCCCTGTGCAGACTGATGCTGTCCTTGCCAGCATTGACCATGAGCCAGCCAGTTTGATTCCCCGCTTTATCCAGCCATTCCTCGGTCAGGGCAATCAGCGCGCCATCGGCACGGCGGTCAAACGCCTCAAGCCCCTTGTTGGATGGCGCCTGCCGCAGGGTCTCCGGCATCGTCACCCCCACAGGCCTGCCCTGCAATCCTTGCGGATAATACCACACGCGATGGTTACCCTCGAACGAGACATAAGCAGGGCCAGCCAGATTTCCCGGCCGTTCCAGCGTCAGGGATTCAGCGTCGGACTGATCCTTCCCCGCAATGGCCCGGCCATCCAGCCCTAACAGGGAAGAAATTCCGGCATTCAAAAGGCCGGTGAGCCGGCCATCCTCATAGGCAAGTTCAGCGCCAAGCCATTTTCCCTTGTCGGACACAGCCAAAAGACGGCTGCCGTCAGCGCTGATCTGCAAACCGGAAAATCCGCCGAAATCCGGATTATCCGACCCCATGACAATGCCCGACAGATAAATCAGTTTGCCAAATTCAATGCGCGCCGGAGCATCGCTGTCCAGAATATGAGGCCTGCTCTGAATGGTGACCGGGGTCTGGGCAATCGCGTCCTGCCATGTCAGAAAACCCGGCAGCAGCAACGTCATCGCCAGCACGCGCCAGTTAAATTTCATGGGGTGACACCTCTATGAGCCGCAGAAATAATTATCCGTAAAGTTCCCACGGAATTATATAAAATACCAGAAGGCTGGCAGATTATGTCCGATAGAAGGCGATCATCAACCCCTCTGCATCCGGGAAGAACTCTTCCAAACGGCCGTCATGGCCTGTATCATCGGAAGCTGAATAAAAGGAGCACAGAAGACAGATGAGCCAATATATTGAGGACCGCCGCGAAGCCTATATTCAGACCATACGTCTGAACCGGCCTGACAAAAAAAACGCGCTGTTGCCCGAAATGTACAAGGCCATTGCCGAAGCCCTGCAAAGCGCCCAGAGCGATAAGAATGTTCGCGTAACCGTGATTACCGGCGCCGGCGACAGTTTTACTGCGGGTAATGACATGGGTGATTTTGCCGCCGCAGGGAATGCGCCCCTGGGTGAAAAGTCCATCGTCCAGGGCCCGGCGCCCTTCACAGGCTTCCTGAAAGCCCTGACCACAACCAGCAAACCATTGATCGCTGCGGTGAATGGACTGGCAATCGGTATCGGCACCACCCTGCTGCCGCACTGCGATCTGGTTTATGCCGCCGATAATGCCCGCTTCAGTATGCCGTTCGTCAATCTGGGCATCGTGCCGGAAGCCGGATCAAGCATGCTGATGCCAAGATTAATGGGCCATCAGCGCGCCATGGAACTGTTTTTGCTGGCCGATCCGTTTGACGCTGATACTGCAAAACGCTCGGGGCTTGTGAACGCTATTTTCCCCGCCGGGCAGTTAATGAAAGAAGTAATGGCGATTGCAGCAAGGCTGGCGGCGAAACCCCCCGGCGCGCTGCGCGAGACCAAACGCCTGGTGCGCGAACATGGCGCATTGCTGGATAACGCCATCCGAGACGAAGGCCGCACCGGCGAGGCGCAGCTTCGCACGCCGGAATCCAGAGAGGCGATCAAAGCGTTCATGGAGCGCCGGCCCGCAGATTTTTCACAATTTGATTAATTCAGGAAACAGCCCTGCGTTCACGCAGCGCCAGCATAATTTCGGCATGGCGCTGGCGCGATAAATCATACCGCATGAAATAAATCACCCCAAAAACCATTACCGCAGCCATTAAAGGACCATTCAACAGGCCAAGCTGCGTGAGCTTATCCGGCGCAACGGCCCCCACTTCCGCTTGCGCCGGAAAGCCAATGACATCAATCAGGATGCCGGCTATCACATGACCGAATGCGCTTGCCGCCTTGCCTGCAAAAGACGCTGCGGAAAAGAATACGCCTTCCTGCCGCCTGCCGCTCGTCAGTTCGTGCTCATCGGCTATATCCGCCATCATCGATCCGCCGCTGACCCCGGCAAGGGCCCCAAAAAAAGCGGCGACGGAAACCAGAGCCAGCAATAAGGGGAACAGCAGCGGGTGCGCATTACCTGGAAACAATCCAAGCTCGCGTAAACCCGGGCCAATGGCCGTAAGCGCCGCCAGCATGGCCATGCCAACAGCGAAGGTCAGCTTCTTGTCAAAGCGATCGTGGGCGCGCCGCAACACCACCAGTCCCAGGATAAATCCCAACCCCGCCCATAGAACGAAAGCCGATGTTTTCGCCTGCGACAATTCCCAGTAATAAGTAGACATATGCAGCGTTAGGGTCGAGTGCACCCCTCCAACCATGGCAACCAGCAGGATTCCGCTAAACAGCGCGCGGAATGATTTATTGCCAAGTGCGCCTTTTACTTCGATGAAAGAACGCGCCAGTAATGATCCGTTATACTCACTGACAACCGTTTTCTTCAGCGTGGGGATAATACTGCGCGTCATCAGTGTACTGAATAATATGACACCGCCCATGCACAGCGCCATTGCAAAAGCAAATGGCGAATAGCCAGCCGGATTTAGCTGACCAGTTGGGAACGCCTCCGTTGGGGCCAGAAAAAAATTCAAACCCGCCAGTAACCCGAACACGGATCCCAGAGCCGCAAAAACCGTCCGCTGCGCGACAATCGTGCTGCGCTCGGTATAATGATCGGTAAGCTCCGCGCCAAGCGCCAGATGCGGCACATGAAACAGGGCCATGCTGGCGCGCGACAATACTGAAAATATGGTCAGCCACAAAAACAGCCCGGTAGAACCAAGCCCGTCCGGCGGCGCAAACAGCAGAAAAAATGTAACGCCCAAAGGCAGGATTGAGGCAAGCATCAATGGATGACGGCGGCCATAGCGCGTATCGAGATTATCTGAAAACGACCCGGCGACCGGATCAATTACCGCATCAACAATCAGCGCAATGCCAACCGCCAGTCCAGACAGGCTGCCCGACAAACCCAGAACCTGGACATAGTAAAAGAATAAAAAAAACTCGAAAGCCCTGGATTTAATCCCCTCAGCGGCGCGGCCAACTGCGTATGAAAATATAATTCGCCTGCTAAGCCTGGGGGTTTCTTCCATGAGCGTTTCGAAATCCTGATAATCTGATCGATGCCATCAACAAAATGTCCGTCGGCCATCCGGCGAAAATAACCCGGGTATGAAAAAGTAATGGCGTGCCCGGCAGGGCTCGAACCTGCGACCCCAAGCTTAGAAGGCTTGCGCTCTATCCAACTGAGCTACGGGCACCTGTCACTGCCAGGTTAATGGGTCCAGGGGGCAGTGCGGTCGAAACGGAAATTATCCGCATAGGCCTTGAGCACCCGCCGTTGCAGACGGGGTTCAATAACCTGATAGTCCAGACCGTGCAGTTGCGCAAAGGCAATGGCTGCTTCACGGCTGTCAAACCGCAATCTCAACTCACTGCTGCGCATATCCGACGCGCTGGTCCAGCCCATAAGCGGTTCGATTTTCCTTGCGGCGCCGGTTTCATATTCCAGCGCCCAGCATTGGGTATTGGATTTACCCGATTGCATCGCCGTCTTGGACGGTTGAAAAATTCTGGCCAGCATCGCTAGAAAATCCTTTCCCTCAACATCAATTATTCGGCCACTTTCTGCTCATTGATTTTTGCCATCTGGCTTTGGAACTGGCCCAGGTCGAAATAATCACGCCATTTGGCAATTTTACCTTCCTTGATTTCAAACACGCCCATCACCGGCAGCGCCAGCCACTGGCCATTGATCCTGAACTTATCGGTGCGTTCGGTCATGACAACGCCGCCCGCGCCTTCTGCAATATGATGCGTCTCGAATTCAACCTTGTCACCCATGCCGATAAAGCCCTGAATCGTTTTGCGAATATCCGCAACGCCATTCAGGATTGGCATCGGGATGTTGTGATAGACGGCGTCGGGCGTAAAAAACTGCATGACGCGCTCCAGATCCTGGGCTTCCCATGCGGCAATAAAATCCTTCACGATGGCAATATTGTTCATTTCGGATACTCCCCTTTTGCGCGTTGGCCGGATTGAAGAGCCAGCCTATCATGATGCGCAGCATATGAAAACCGATTGCGGACGATCAGGCAAAACCATCAAATGCCGCAAGCGTGACCGGCAGACCAAGATCCTGCAAAACCGCGAGATCAAGCACACCCACCACTTTGGTTTGGCCCGAACTCAGGGAACTGGCCATCAGATCGCCGCCGATGCCCAGATGCGACGGGCCGGAGCTGGCCAGCATAACCGCCCCGCCATGCGCCTCTACCGCGTTTGGTCCAGTGAAGTTCAGACTATTTGCGCTGGGTCCACTTACATATTTGTCGTAATTGGTGATGAAGCTGGTCTGGGCCGGGTTGCCATTACTGTCCAGCGCACTCCGAAAGCCCAGGACATGACCAAATTCATGGGCGAATATGGACAAGGCGTCCAGTTTGTCCCTTGGCATCGGATCGTCAGTGCTGTCCCGGAACACCAGCCTGCCCAGATCAGCAGATATTGTAATTCTCGCGTCTGCCCCGGTCCCGTTGGGATCCCGCCCCGTTTGCAGTTCCGAGGCGGCGCCCGACTGGCTGATCCGGCGGCCATTCAAGGTTTCCCCCGTAAACACCTCCAGGACAGAACCGGCATAGGCCAGCACGCCGGTATCGCCCCGCTGATATACAATCTCGACCTCTATGGGCGCGGTGCGCGTAAAATGCGCCGCCCACATGTCCCATGCCGCCGCAACACTTTGGCGGATGCCGGTCTCATACGGCGCCAACGTCCCTGAACTGTCCAGGATGGAAATCGTCAGGCCGTTGCCAATTCCCAGATTTTGCAGCGAAGTTGCAGCGGCGCTAACGGATGCGCTGGTCGCGTCAATATCCGCCAGAACACGGCGCGCATCGCCGATGCGGAAGGTTTCACCGGTGGCATCTGCAAGGTGGGCGACGTAATTTTGCGCGGTAACAACCTTGTTTTCGACCACGGTTTTATCATTGCCCTGGGCGCCGCTGATGATATCAATAATCATCCGGCCCACGGGTTTGCCTGCGCCCAGTTCACCCTTCCAGTAGGCGAGGCCGGCGGCATCTGGCAGGCGAGTGAACAGATTATCGTAGATGGCTGTCAAAAAACTGTCGGCGGAACCGCTCAGCGGATTGCTCAGATAGCTATAGATATCCAGGGCTTCCGGCTGCTGCGCAAAACTGCCGGCAATCGCGATGGCGGACTTGCCCGCGTGCAATTGCCCGATCCAATAGTCTAACCCCGCCGGATCCGGAGCGCGGTTAAAATATCCAATATATAATTGCGTGACCAGCGCATTGGAGCCGGAGGATTCCAGTGCATTTTCCGCGATTCCGGATGCCGCCAGCGGCTGATTTATCGAAACTGATGGATCATCCAGCCCCTGCCCGGCCAGCAAGGACGCGGCAGATGAGGCCTGGAATGCCGGGAGAACTCCCTCCCCTTGCTGCGCAGGGCCGGGATGCGGCGAGAAATATGGAGTGAATTGCTTCAGCCCGGACGAAACAGACTCTAATGCAGAAAAACCAGTGCATAGCTGACACATTACCGCTCCACTCCGAATTCTTCGGGAGTGGACACAGTAGTATAGAGGAATTTATATCAGGTTAAATACTGGTTTTATTCTTGGTAAACACAGTATTTATGGTTAATTACTAATTTACTATAACTATATAATTTATTTTTTACTATGAAACATGAGCCGGAAGGCCTCTGCCCGTCTATGGGAGGCCATGCGCTGCAATGGTTTGGATGTTGGGCAAGGATACCAGAGCTGGCTGACTGCTGCGTTCAGTTAAACCAGACCACCCGCCCCGAGCAGGGTAATCGGCACGCCAACATCCTGCAGAATGGCGATATGCAGCGGTTCGACCAGCTTTTGCTGGCCCGCGACAATTCTGGCGGACATCAGGTCAGCCGCATTTGCAAGATGTGAAGGGCTGTCAGAATCCAGCAATACAGGCGCGCCGCCATTGGCTGCCAGAGCATTGGGGCCGGTAAATAATGGGAGGGTTGCGCCAGTAATATAGCGTTCAAAGGAGCCAACAAAACTGCCCGACAACAAAGTACTGGCGTTAAATCCAAGTATATGACCGATTTCATGGGCAAAAACCGAGATTGCGTCAAACTTGTCGCGCGGTATCTGCTCACTTAAGGCCGTGCGGAAAACGAAACGTGAAATATCCGTGCCCAGGCTGATCTCGGCGTCCACATTGCCGCCATTGGGGTCGATGCCTGTTGCAAGCTCAAATGCCACGCCCACCTGCAAGACCCGCTTCCCCTGAAAAAACTCGCCCGAAGTCTGGGTAACCAGTGATCGCGCCGACGCCAAAGTCGTCGGAGCGCCCGCCATCATGTTTATTTCAATTTCAATCGGCGCCGTGCGGGTGAAATGCGCGGCCCACAAATTCCAGGCCACGTTGACGCTCTGGCTGATCGCCAGCTCGAATGAGGCCAGTGCGCCGCCGGGGTCGTTGAAGCTCAGCGTCAGATTATTGGCCAGAACATTGGTGCTGGCCACATTCACCGTAACATTTGTTGCGGCCACCCTGTTGCCCGCCGCATCCTGCAAGACATCGCCTGTGACCGGGGGAGAATAGTTTATTCTGACCGCCCCAACAGGCGCCGCCGCCAGGCTCAGGATAATTTGCGAGCCATTAATCGACACGGCATTAACGGCGATGATGGCGTTATTGGCGTCCTGGGCGGTGAATGCGGCGTTACTGATGACCGCCGGCCTGAATACTTCATCAAAATTCAGCCTGACGGAAATATTGCTGGCTGACGCATCCCGGAACATCGGGGCGGTGTCATCCACGTTCGTCACGTTCATCGTGACGGGTGCGGCGGCGCTCACATTACCTGAAAAATCAATCGCCGAAACGCCCAGCGTGAAAAAATTCGGGGCTATTTCAAAGTCGTTCGAGGCGGTGGCTGCTGCGGCGCCCGCCTCTGTCAGCGAAATCACGCCCGTTGCGCCGATGGCAAAAAAGCCGCTGGAATTTCCCGATATAATGGTAAAGCCGGACACCCCGCCGCCGCCGGCGTTATCCGTGGCCGCAACCGTTCCCAGCGGATCCCCCGCCGCCCTGTTTTCTGCGTAACTGAATGTCTGAAATGGTGTGACGGCAGGGGCAATAACATCTGTTATCGCCACATTATTCCGTGTCATGGCGGCCGTCACGCTCGCCGCATCCTGGGTAACGCCCGCAAACGCTGATTGCGCCAGGGGAAGTTTGAAAACAGCCGCAGTTTCAATAAGTGTCTGGGCAAACGCGGTTCCCACCGCGGTCTTGTTATTGATGACCAGTAAATCATTGCCGGTCGCGCCGCTGCGGATATCCAGAATTACGCGGCCAACGCCAATGGCCGGGTTGGCCAATTGCGCCGTCCAGTAGGCAAATCCCTCAGCGTCCGTTACCGGTGTGGCGGCGCGGCCAAACAGGTTAAGATAGACGCTGCTCAGAAAACTAACGGGCGAGCCGACCAGCGGCGCCGAGAGAAAACTGTAAAGATTTCTGGCCTCGGGCTGTTCAGCGAAACTGTTGGCGATTTCCACCAGCCCCATGGCCGGTCCGCCAACGCCACTGGCGCGGCCGATCCAGAAGTTCAAGCCAGCCGGGTCCGGGGCACGGTTGAAATACGCTGCGTAAAGCGCAGAAATGTCATCGATAATGGCCAAGACAATCCCTCAAATAATAAGAATATACACATGGCCCCTGCCGCGCCGCAACGGCGCCAGCGTCACACTTTTGTCAGACGGCGCCGCGATAGAGAAAAAATTTGCCGGTATTAACCGTAATTAGCTGCTGACCGGGCAGGCCGCGCGTGTAATATTACGATATTACAACGCTGCATTGAGGAAATTATTTCATGCCCACGCCCAGTGAAAATATTACCCGGATTTATGCTGGCTATTTCAACCGCGCCCCCGACCCCGAAGGATTGAACTATTGGGTTAGCCGGCTAAATGGGGGCATGTCGCTGCTCGACGTCGCCCAGAGCTTTTCCGTGCAACCTGAGGCGACGGCATTGTATGGGTTTTTGACATCGCCCGGTTCGGGTTCGCCGTCTAGTTTCCTCGACTCTATCTACCGCAATCTGTTTAACCGCGCTATTGATGGGGAAGGTCTGGGTTACTGGACCGGGCAACTGAACGCCGGCAAACCCGTTGGCCGCGCCATCATTGACATCATCAGCGGCGCGCAGGGCAATGACCTGCTGGTGGAGAATAATAAAGTCGCAGTGGGTCAGCATTTTATTTCCGAACTGCAACGGTTGAATCTGAGCTTCGGCCTGGACGCCGCGAGAAACGCTTATACGGGCGTGAGCCATCTCGGCGCCAGTCTGACTACGGCGCTGAGTGCGCTGAACAACATGCTCACCTCTTTACCAAGCGCCGCCGGAAACACATTCGCCCTGACCACCGGCATAGATAATTTAACAGGCTCCGACCACAATGACATCTTCAACGCCATGGTCGATAGCGATTCCGGATCAGGCCAGACATTGACCGCCGCCGATACGATCAACGGCGGCGGCGGCATAGATACACTGAATATTCTGTTCAATCCGGCAGGCACAGTGTCGTTCCCGACCGCAAATATCAGTAATGTGGAGGTGATCAATCTTCGCAATATTTCCCGCAAGGCGCTGACATTCGATTCAGCGATGGTTGCAGATGATATGGTGGTAAATGCGGATCGTTCTACCAATGCTGGCGTGAATGAAAGCGACATCACCATCATCAATCTGCCGGAAGGCGCAAGTGTTGGTGTAATCAGCGATGGCGTTATGCACAATGGCGGAGTGAATATCGGCTATGCCCAAACAGGGGGAACTGGCATCGTCACCCTCTCCGGCGTCGCCGGAGGTACTTTCGGCAGTGGGAGAGTTACCTTTACGAGCGAACCAATTTCAGTAATTGTCAACACAAGTTCATTACCTAACCGGATTGAGCAACTCGAAGTGGGCAACGCTGCAAAGACGTTGACGATCAACGCGAACTCTTCCCTGTATCTTCAGTATGGCATCAATAGCAGTTCGGCACTGGAAACCATTATTGTCACTGGCTCTGGCCATGTCCGTCTCGGCTTCCCCCAGGCAACGATCATTGACGCTTCAGCCATGACGGCTGGTGGTATAGACGTATTCCCTGACGAAGGGATCACTTCTTTAATAGGTGGTCAAGGCGATGACTATATCGGCATTCTTGGTCCACTCAATAATGGCAATTTATCCGTTATCAATGCAGGGGGGGGTGCCGCTGATTCCCTCATTCTCTCCGATACGGCCATTGATGATTCGGCTCAAGCCTTGCGTTTCAGGAATTTTGAAATACTTGAGGTCTTTAGTTCCGTTGTTAATGCTTCCCTTTTTACAAACTCTTCAATCCATACAATTCATGTGAATGGAAATTCTGTAATTAATGGGTTGAATACAACCCAAACGCCAATCACAGAAATTTTAGTAAATGGTGATGTTACGCTGAATGAATTGAGTTCATTTCAGGCGGCTCACATTTATATCGGCGGCCTTGGCGGCTCTTCCACCTTTAATATCAACAACGCAACTGCTCCTGGCCAGATAGATGTCCTTAACTTGGCGGTGATAAGTGATCCACTCCTGTCTGCAACGTATCTATCCGATATTATTGCCCCCGGCGTGGAAATCATCAATTTCTCCGCTGGGGGAAATTTATTTGTTATTTCTATGGCCGGGGCAACGGCGCTAACTAATTCGACCATCACGGGCACAGGAAATGTGAGGATCACCACAGGTACACTGGCGCTTAACCCTGGCTCCATGTTTGATGCATCGGCCGTTTCTGGTAATGTCAGAATCGATGCATCCACCGCGAGGTCCAATGGCGCAATGCTTCTGGGGAGTGCGACCAAAGACAGCATGCTAATTGGAACGGATCAATCTGATACAATTATCGCCGGTAATTCCATCGATCGACTAGGTATATTTTTTAATGATTATATTGATGGGGGAAAGGGAGCTGATATTTTAACAAGTGGCTTGGGGCGGGATAGATTGGTATTTGACGCACGTAATGGAGCAACAACATCGGGTGATCTCATTACGGACTTTGTCGTCGGCACTGATAAGCTTGAATTCTTATATACGGGCGAGATAGCGTCGTCTCAACAAGCAATTGTGCAATCATCCGTAAGCGCATTGTCGCCCTCATCTTCGGCTGCTCAGATAGCCATGACGATGGCTGCCTCCAACGCCACGAATAACGCGGTATCATTTGCGGTCTTTGGCGGCGATACATATGTCTACTACGAAAGAACCGGTTCAAGTGGTGGGGTAGCGGCGAACGATGTGTTCATCAAACTCGCAGGGGTTTCCAGCGGGTTTACATTTGCAGGCGGCTTAGCCCCATGATGCGCATTACATGAAACTCTCCGCGCGCAGCAATATCAGCCCGTTCATCGTCATGGAAGTGATGGCCGCCGCCGCAGCGCGCGAGGCAGCGGGCGGGGATGTGCTGCATCTGGAGGTGGGGCAGCCTTCCACGGGCGCGCCGCAGGGCGTGCTGGACGCGGCGCATGCAGCGCTGCGTGATGACCGCATCGGCTATACGCTGGCGCTGGGCATACCCGAATTGCGCCAGCGCATTGCCGCGCATTATCTCGCGCAATACGGGATCAGAATACCCTTTGAACGCATTGTGGTGACGACGGGGTCATCGGCTGCGTTTCTGCTGTCATTTCTGGCGCTGTTTGATCCGGGCGACCGGGTGGCGATTGCGTCGCCGGGTTATCCCGCCTACCGCAATATATTACAGGTGCTGAATATTGAACCCGTGCTTGTGCAATGCGCGGGGGATACAGGGTTTCAGCTCACGCCAGAACAGCTTGCGCTGGCGGCGCGCGATGGCCCGCTGCACGGGTTGCTGGTGGCAAGCCCCGCCAATCCGACCGGCTCGATGCTTGATGAGGGGCAATTTCGCGCGCTGGCTGCGCATTGCCGGGCCCACGGCCTCGCGCTGATTTCCGATGAAATCTATCATGGCATTACCTACGGCAAGACGGCCCGTACTGCGCTTGAACTTGATCCAGACGCCGTGGTGATCAACAGTTTCTCGAAATATTTTTCGATGACCGGGTGGCGGCTGGGCTGGATGATTGTGCCGGAAACCATGCTGCGGGCAGTGGAGCGGATCAGCCAGAACCTGTTCATCTCGCCCCCGACATTATCCCAGCGCGCGGCGCTTGCGGCATTTGATTGCCATGATGAGCTGAAGCGCAATGTCGCCGTCTACGCCGCCAACCGGGAACTGCTGCTGCGCGAGCTGCCAAAAGCGGGAATATCCCGTTTCGCCCCTGCCGATGGGGCATTTTATCTGTACGCGGATGTTTCGCATTTAACCCGGGACAGTCAGGAGTTCTGCCGCAGGATGCTGGCCGAAACCGGCGTCGCCGCTACGCCCGGCGTTGATTTTGATCCCATGGGCGGGCATCTCGCCGTGCGGTTTTCATTCGCCGGTTCGACAGAAACCATGGCCAAGGCGGCGGCCCGCCTGAAAGGCTGGCTGGCTTAAGCCAGCACGATGCGCCCCCGGCCAATTGTGACATGTTTGGTGGCGTTGCGGGTGTCGATCACCAGATCAACCGCCCCCACCAGCCCCGCATAATCAACGCCGTCATGATCGGTGCAGATCAGCGCCACATCATACCGGCCGCAGAAATTATCCAGATGCCATTCAACGCACGGCCGGCCCGCCAGACGCGGATGGGCGCGGGTCTGGGCCAGCTGCGGCACGAACGGATCGTAATAATCAACCTTTGCGCCGCGATCTTCCAGCTCCTGCATCAGCACCAGCGCGGGGGATTCCCGCATATCCTCGACATTCTTTTTGTAGGCCACGCCCAGCATCAGGATGCGCGCGCCATGGGCGCTCATCGATTTGCGGTCGCTGAGTTCCCGCACCAGCCGGTCGATGACCTGATAAGGCGCGCGGCTGTTGATCTCGCCCGCCAGTTCGATGAAACGGGTTGGCACGTCATATTCGCGCGCCTTCCAGGTCAGATAGAACGGGTCTATGGGGATGCAGTGTCCGCCAAGGCCCGGCCCCGGATAGAACGGCATAAAGCCGAAAGGTTTGGTTTTTGCCGCCTCGATCACTTCCCAGATATTGATGCCCATGCGGCCATAGACATGCTTCAGCTCATTCACCAGCGCGATATTGACCGAACGGAAAATGTTTTCCATCAGCTTTACCGCCTCGGCGGTCGCGGTATTCGAAACCGGCACGACGCTGGGCACGAAACCGGCATAGAACGCGCATGCCAGTTGCAGGGCCGCTTCGCCGCCGCCGCCGACGACTTTCGGAATCTGCGAAGTTTTATACTGGGGATTGCCGGGGTCCTCACGTTCCGGCGAATAGGCGAGATAAAAATCCCTGCCCGATTGCAAACCGCCCCGTTCCAGCACAGGCCGCATCACCTCGTCCGTCGTGCCGGGATAGGTGGTGGATTCAAGCACCACAAGCTGACCCGGCCGGATGCACTTTGCAATGGCCTCGACGCTGTTCACAATATAGGTCATGTCCGGGTCACGGTGCGCGTCCAGCGGCGTCGGCACGCATATCAGAATAATGTCTGCTTCAGCCAGCCTGGAAAAATCGCCGGTCGCCTGAAAGCGCCCCTCCCGCGTCATGCGCGTCAGGGCTTCGCTGCTCACGCTGCCGATCGGCGAGATGCCCTGATTGTACATGGCCACCTTGTCCGCAGCCACATCAAAGCCCAGAATGCGATAGCCCGCCCCATGCACCGCGTGGGCCAGCGGCAGCCCGACATAACCCAGCCCGATAATCCCGACAATGGCTTTGCGGGTTTCGATTTTATCCGCCAGGTCTTGCTGGGGACCCGCCGCCTGCCCATTCATGGCATTAATCTCCCGCCGTTACAGCCGCGCACACTGCATCGCAGATGCGTTGCGCCACTTCCTCCGGCATATAGGGATGCATGGGTAAACTCAAGACGCGATGGGATAATTTTTCACTGACCGGCAATGAACCCGCGCCGCGCCCATATCCCGCATAGGCCGGTTGCAGGTGCATCGGACGCGGATAATAGATTTGCGTGGGGATGCCCGATTGCGCCAGCACAGCCTGCACCCTGTCGCGATGATCAATCTGTATCGTATATTGCGCCCAGGCGGACAGACTACCGGCGGGGCGCGCCGGAACCGAAACCCTGTTCGAGAGGCGGGCGTCATAATACCGGCTCAGTTTCTCGCGGCTGCCGCGTTCTTCCTCCAGCACTGTCAGCTTGACCAGTAAAACCGCCGCCTGCAGGGTATCCAGACGGGCATTCATCCCGACACGGACAATATCATATTTTGCCTTGCCGGCGCCGTGGCCGCGAAGGGAGCGCAGCTTTTCCGCCATTTCAGAATCCGGTGTGAACAGCGCCCCCCCGTCCCCAAAACATCCCAGCGGTTTGGCGGGGAAGAAACTGGTGGCGGTCAATGGCGCAAGCCTGCCAACACATACACCCTCCTGCACGCCAGACAGGCTTTGCGCCGCATCCGCGATCACATGCATATTGTGAACCGCCGCAATCTCACCGATACGCCGGTACTCCGCAGGCAGGCCAAACAGATCAACTGCGATGACGGCCTTCGGGCGCAATTCCCCAGTTTCGGCTATCGCGCGCGCCAGATCATTGGCGTCCAGATTGCAGGTGTCTTCCCGCACATCAACAAACACGGGGGTGGCCCCCAGCATCAGCACCGCTTCTGCGGTGGCGGTAAAGGTAAAGCTGGGGACATACACCGCATCACCGGGGCCAATATCGTGCGCCATCAGCGCCATCATCAGCGCATCGGTTCCGTTCGAGACGCCGATCACGTGTGCGCCCCCTGCAAACGCGCCCAGGGCGCGTTCGAATTCAGCGACCTCCGGTCCCAGAATAAACTGCCCATGATCCAGCACCGCCTGCATGCGCGTATCTATCTGCGATTTCAGCCGCCGGTATTGCGCCGGCAAATCAATAAAGGCAACCGGTACAACCATTATTGCGCCGCCACGTTTAACGCCCCGCCGGGCATCTCAAGCAGTTGCAGTCCGGCAGGGGTTTCCTCGTACCGCTCTCCCGTGCGGGGACAGACGAGATCCGCACCCATCCGCTCGCCCGACTGGCTGACCCAGCCAACGCGGCGCGCAGGGCTGCCGATCATGAGGGCGTGGGCGGGTACATCACTGGTCACCACAGCGCCGGCGCCGATCATGGCGTAGGCCCCGATTTCGTTGCCGCAGATGATTGTGGCGTTGGCCCCGATGCTGGCCCCGCGCCGCACCAGGGTCCGGGAAAATTCATTTTTGCGCTCGATATGCGCGCGCGGCGTCAGCACATTGGTAAACACCATGCTGGGGCCGCAAAACACATCCTCTTCAAGGGTGACGCCCTTGAAGACGGACACATTGTTCTGAAGCTTGCAGCCATTGCCGATGACCACATCCGGGCCGGCCGAACAGTTCTGCCCCAACACACAGTTCTGGCCAATGCGGCTATTGCCCAGAATATGCGAAAAATGCCAGATTTTGGTGCCCGCGCCAATCGTCACATTGTCGTCAACCACTGCTGTCTCGTGCACGAAATAATTGCCGGTCTGGGCGCGCTGCGTACTGGCGGCAAAATTCACGGCCTCGCCGGTTTCCATTGATGACTGGGCTGCATTCAGAACTCGCAGGACACGGATGGCTTCGCCGGCGTCCGTGCGCGGGGCGGCCCGCGTTCCCATACAATGCAGAAAATGATCGATCTCGGCGCCCAGCGGTTCGGTTTGCTCAAGCGCCACCGGCGCCCCATCGGCCTTTGTGGCGACCGGCATGCCGTCTTTCCATTCAACCGCATGATTGTAATGCATCAGCTTGCCCCGCCAGGGCTGCGCATCATCAAACAGCAGCATGCCCCGATCCCCGATCACCACCAGCCGCTGTTCCTTGATCGGATGCAGCCAGGACACATAAATGTGGCAGCCCAGACCGGAACGGAACTCCAGATGCGTCATCGTGGTGTCGGCGATGCGCTTGTTCAAAAACGCCTGACCCGTCGCCCATACCCGTTCCGGTAATTCCCCCGCCAGCGCCAGGATCATGGAAAGATCATGCGGCGCGAAACTCCACAGCACATTTTCTTCCCGCCGCAGCTTGCCCATATTCAGACGGTTGGAATAGACATAGCGCAATTGCCCGATATCGCCCGCATCCACCATCTGTTTCAGGCGTAAAAATGCCGGGTGATACTGCAACAGATGCCCCACCATCAGGACGCGGCCCCGCGCCTGCGCCAACGCCGCCAGTTCTTCCGCATCCGCTGTCTCCAGCGCAATCGGTTTTTCAACGAAAACATCCTTGCCCGCCCACAGGGCGTCGCGCGCCAGCTGATAATGGGTTTCTGCGGGGGTGGCGATGACACAGGCCGTGAAATCTTCGCGGGCCAGCACCGGCTCTAAATCGTTCAGATGCAGAACGCCATACTTCACGGCCAGCGCCGCCGCTTCGGGCGCCGGATCAACGATGGCCCCCAGCACGCCTTTTTCCGCCAGCACCCGCGCCAGGTTTTTACCCCAGTAGCCGCATCCGGCCAACGCGATTTTGGGTGTAATATAGGGGGCGGCAACCGATGATTTAACCACTGGAACCTCAGGCAAAAGCATAACTGAGGCGTCAGATACGCCACAGCCGCGATAGCATGAATTTAACGTTAAATGGTGAGCAGAAGGTAAATTTCTAAATTCTGAATCATTGCGTGCGCCAGCCGGTCACAAAATAAAACGGCGGCCCGGCCTCGCGCGACAGCCAGATTGCGGCCTGAACGGTGACTTTTGCCCCCGAGGCGAGGCTGGCCTGCGCGGCTATTTCATAAGCCAGTTTGTGGGAGGGGCTGCTATTGACGCCTGCCAGGCTCAGTGCGTGTTTAACGGCCTCCGGGGCGCAACAGGCATCGGCCCCAACCTCCCGGCAATTAATCGTCAGACCGGGGCGCAGGGCTTGCAGCAGCCCCCGATCCATATCAGGTAAATCCGCCAGTTGATCCAGGCTTTGCCACGGCCCGGTGTTTAACTGCACCGCGTCCTGAGAAAGCACTGACTGCTGGCGGGCAACAATTGCGCTGGCAAAGCGTTCAGCCGCCGCCGGTTTCATCCCCGCCGTTTCGGCATAGGCGCGCAACAGGGCCAGGGGGGCCCAGTTCAGATCAATGGCCCCGCAGGAATCCTTCACCTGAACACTTATCGTGGCCTCGTCATTCAGTTGAATGGAAAACGGCTGGCCCATGGGTATTTTCTCCCGCGCCGCCGGATCAGCCAGCGCCGCAATCGCGCGCTGCACCCCAGCCTCGGCCAGATGCCGGGCCCGCGCCGCATCAATCCGGTTCGCGGTCAATGCGGCGTCCCCGCCGCGGATGGTGAGCATCCCCCCCACAAACGCGCCCATCAGGATAATCGCCCATAGGGCAATCATCATCGCCATGCCATTTTCGCCGGGTTTCATGGCGGCGGCGGCTGCGCCATGACGGCGATAACCAGATCCGGCCAGGGCAGCGTTGCAGCGTTTGGCAGGACCTGAATGCGCACAAGGGATGGCAATCGCGCTTTGTCTTTCCAGGTTTCAAGCCAGACGGGATCGCTTCCCCGCGCCTTCGCGCCATAATAGGAAAAGCGGATGCTTCGCGCATTGGTGACCAGATTGCGCTGCTCGTCCCCCATCAAGTACTGCAACTGCCTGGCGGAGGGCGCGCCCGCAACGGCCAGTTCGATAATCTGCGGTCCGCCAGCGCCCTGCGCAGCGACAGGACTGGCCGCAAATCGCATGGCGTCAGCGCTGCCGGAAAACAGCAGGCTGTGCGTATATCCATCCTGGCTCTGTATGGCCTGCATTTCTCCTATTTGCCGGCGCAATAATTCATGCATGGTCACAATTGCGCTGATCTCCGCGCTGGTGGAACTTGTGCGTGTATTCCCGGATATGGCCAGCGGCAACGCCACACCAATCAGTGACATCATCAGCCCCAGCAATGCGAGGCTGACCAGTAATTCTATCAGGGTGTAACCCGATTGCGCGGCGGCCCTCGTCATGGCCGTTTTCGATCCATGGCCGGAATGTCTGAAAGGCGAAGGGTAACAAGGCGCACCGGCGCGCCATTATCGGGCGGGGTAACAGATATACTGACCGTAAAGGACGGGAATACAGTCGGCGGCGTGACTTCTGGCAACCGGCTGATCTGGCGCTTCCAGACAAATCCAGTCTCAGTCCGGCCAGAGGTTTCACCGTCCGCCAGTGGAATGCTGATTCCAGTCTCAGCCATGAGCGATTCAGCGTGTAACACCGCCAGCCCCGCCTGGGCCGAACGATGGGTATTGCGCAATCCAATCGTCAGGCCACCCAGCAATACCCCCAGCGCCAGCGAGAGCATCACAAACGCAACAAGCACTTCGATCATGCCGAAGCCTGATATGCCGGACCTATTCAACAAGGCTGGCATGGCCGGTCAGCCAGTCTACAGAAAGGCTGCGGCGGGCATCCCCTGACGATAATGTGACGCGGGCCGATGTGGCGCTGCCGTCCGGATAAAATATGAGCGGCGCATCGGCCACACCCTGCACGGCGCTGCCGATCCCGATTGCGCTGTCATTTACCAGCCTGCGCACATCAAGCGTAATCTGTTCACGGCGTGTCACAGCTGTTGACCGGGCGCGGCGCAGCCCATCATAAACCTTTGCCGCAGCGCCATCCAGCCGCCCGCGTTCGCCCGCTTCCAGCACCGCCGGTGCGGCGATACCCATCGCCAGCGCAAGGATCACCAGCACCACCAGCAGTTCGATCAACGTGAAGCCCCGGCTCATTCCACAAGTGTGACCTTCTACGGATGCACAGATCACGGCACGCTGATGTCCGCATTTTCGTCTTCGCCGCCTTCCTTGCCGTCCGCGCCGTAGGACAGCATCCGGTACGGTTTTCCGCCCGGTCCCGGAGATTGATAGATATAGGGATTATCCCAGGGGTCGAGCGGCAATTCCGGCTTGTTCAGATACGGTCCGCGCCACCGCGCAGCGCCCGCAGGCGCGCTTACCAGCGCGTTCAGCCCGGCCTCGGCAGCTGGAAATTTACGCATATCCAGCCGGTACAGATCAAGCGCCGAAGCAAAGGTTTCCATCTGAAGGCGCGCCGTATCGGAGCGCGCGCCGCCCAGATATCCAATCGTGCGCGGCGCAACAATACTGATCAGCAACCCCAGAATGACCAGCACCACCAGCAATTCCACCAGGGTAAAACCGCGCTGAGTTTCTGTTTTCATTTCGTTCATGAAACGTATCCCAAGCTATTGAACCGCCAGATCGTTGATACCGGTTATGGCGCCGACAAGCCCGATGATAATAACGGCCATCACCCCCCCGATTAGCAAAACCAGCACCGGTTCCAGCAATGCCAGCAGCCGCCTGGCAATGGCCTCAACCTCCATGGAATAGATATCTGCAAGATGCGCCAGCATCTCTGCCAGCGCGCTGCTTTCTTCGCCCACCCGGACAAGCCGGAGCATTAATTCGGGAAATAAATCATTTTGAGCCAGCGCAATGGAAAGTGATTGTCCCTCCCGCACCTGACCGCCTGCGCGCAATAATCCATCCCCGTACAGGCGATTTCCCGCTATGGCGGATGCTAAAGTCAACGCCTCCGGCAGGCTGACGCCGTTCTGTAAAAGCTCCGACAGGCTGCGGGCCACGCGCTCCAAAATTATCTTCACCAGAACAGGCCCAAATTGCGGCATGCGGACAAGCCGCGCATCAATCGCCGCACGAAAATCCGGATCGTGCGCCCTGTGCCGCCAGTAAAATATGGCCGCTACGCCTGCCGCCAGAGGCGCCCAGCCGTAGTTTCGCAACAGGCCTGCGCCGCCAATAATTACACTGGTCAAAAGGGGCACGTCATGGCCCAGACCGGCAAACAGCGCTTCAAAACGTGGCACCACAACAACCAGCAGCACTACCAGCGACACCAGCGCCGCCCCCAGCAGCAGCACCGGATAGACCAATGCGGACCGGACAGACTGGGATAATTGCTCTGCCCGCTCCGTATAGTCCGCCAGACGATCAAGGCTGCGCCCCATAACGCCGCCCGCCTCGGCAGCGTTGATCAGGGCCCGGAATACGGGACCAAACACCGGCTGGTGCGCGGGATCGTGGCGGCCAAGCGCCAATGACAGGCTGGCGCCCGATCTTATTTCAGCACACAGATCATCGGCCATTGCGGAAAGCGCCCCCCCCGGGACCGCCGCCGCCAGCCGCACCGCGTCGGCCAGGGGTAACCCAGCCTGCAACAGGCGCGCCAGGGATCGGGTAAACAGCGCCAGATCCCGCCGCGTGACCTTCAGCGCCGGGGCAAATCGCCACCATCGGGTCATGCAGCGCTCACCCGCATTACTTCTTCAAGCGAGGTTATTCCTTGCGCAACTTTCGCCAGGCCATCCCCATGCAGGGTGCGCATTCCCGCAGCACCGCAGACACGCTGAATTTCTGCGCTGTCTGCGCGCGCCAGTATCAGATTTTGCAGCGTTTCATCGGCCGGAATATATTCGGCCACAACGGTGCGCCCGGAATAACCGGTATGGCGGCAGGCGGGGCAACCGCCGGGTCCCCATGTTTTTGTCCCGGACAGCAGACCAACATCGCGCCCCGCCCTCCCGGAAAGCACATCCTCGACCCGGCAAAGCGGACACAGTTTTCGCACCAGCCGCTGCGCCACGACGCCCCGCAGGGTTGAGGCCAGCAGATAGGGTTCAATCCCCATGTCCAATAAACGCGCAACGGCGCCCGCAGCGTCATTGGTGTGCAGGGAACACAGGACCAGATGCCCGGTCAGCGCCGCCTGAATGGCAATCCGCGCGGTTTCGGAATCCCGCGCCTCGCCCACCATGATCACATCAGGATCGTGCCGCAACGTGGCGCGCAGAATTTCGGAAAAGCCCAGGCCAATCTGCGGGCGCACCTGTATCTGATTGACGCCTTCGATCTGATATTCAACCGGATCCTCGACCGAGACGATCTTGGTCTGCTCATTCTGCAATTGGCGCAGGATGGCGTACAGGGTTGTTGTCTTGCCGCTGCCGGTCGGGCCGCAGACCAGCATGATTCCATGGGGTTTGCTGATCAGCGCATTGATATGGGCCTGTTGTTCCGGCCCAAAGCCAAGCAGGCCAAGGTTCAACGGCGCCCTGGTCTGGTCCAGCACGCGCAGCACTACCCCTTCCCCGTGCAGCGCCGGCAGAAGCGAGACCCGCAAATCGACGCGCCGGCCTTCCACACTGATCAGGCAACGCCCATCCTGGGGCTTGCGCCGCTCCGCCATATCAAGCCCCGACAAAACCTTGATGCGTCCGATGATGGCGGGATAATGGGAAAAGTCCGGCGCGGCCACCGGCGCCAGCACCCCATCAATGCGGTAGCGTACCGTCAGGCTTCCATCAAAGGGTTCAATATGAATATCAGACGCATGGGCCGTAATTGCGCCTGCAATCAGCTGATTGACAAGGCGCACCGCCGCCGCATCACTGCCCTGCTCGCGCAATTGCTGTACATCCGCTGCAAGATGGCCTGTCGATGCGCTGTAAGATGGCCCTGCACTGACAGAGTTTTCCCCCTTACCGTAGATGCGCTGCAAGGCCGCATCGATGTCAGCAGGAATGGCGACAAATATCCTGGGAGTGGCGCCAGCCGCCAGGACAAGCGCCTCTCTGGCAGGCTCGTCCAGCGGATCGGCCATGGCGGCCCAAAGCTGATCATCTTCCACCGCCAGCGGCAGGATACGCGCTTTTCGCAAAAAAGAAGGCGATAACCGGCCCGGCCAGACCGGCGCGACCGGAAAATTTTCTGGCGCCGCCAGTGGCAATTCCAGCACCTGCGCAAGAACCATGGCCATGTCACGATCAGCCACCAGCCCCAATTGGGTCAGCGCCTGATCGACCCTGCCGCCATAGGATGATCGCGCGCTGGTGGCGCGGGCCAATTGCTCCGGCTTCAGCGCGCCACGCGCCAGAAGCGCCTCCGCAATTTCTTGCTGAATATCCCCGGCCTGTCTTTTTATTGACACACAAGCACCCGCATCACACTTTATGGTCTATTTTAGTCTGGTCACCATGAGAATCACATTTTAACCTTGCCGGATTATTGCTCTAGAGTCATTGCGGACTATAAGGCATAAAGTGATGCCTGAATTATTTAGCACTTTTTGGGGGCGGCACATGAAGAATCGCAATCTGGCGTACCACGGCCTGTTGCCCCTTATTGGCGTATTGCTGTACCTGTCCTGCTTAACACTGCCAGCCCGCGCTGCGGGGGCGGACGCGCAGCATCTGGGGGTTGCCTCCTGTGCGGGCAGCACCTGCCATGGCGCCACCACCGCCACCCCAGACACGAATGTCCAGTTAAATGAGTACGTCACCTGGGTACGCAGGGATAAACACGCCAAGGCCTACGAGATTTTGTTAAGCAATGAATCACAGCGCATCGCGCGAAATCTCGGTATCGGCGATGCCCATACCGCCAAAATGTGCCTGGATTGCCACGCGGATAATCCGCCAGCCAATTTACGCAGCCCCAGTTTTCAGATCAGCGAAGGCGTCGGCTGCGAAGGCTGTCACGGAGGCGCGCAAAACTGGCTGAGCAGCCACACGGCGGCCCCCCCCCATAGCGATAATGTAGCCAAAGGCATGATTGCCACCGAAGACCCCATGGTGCGCGCCGGTCTGTGCCTGTCCTGCCACTTTGGCAATCAGGAAAAATTTGTCACCCACCGCATGATGGGCGCGGGCCATCCGCGCATGAGCTTTGAGCTGGATACCTTTACCCAGCTGCAACCGGCGCATTTCGTGGTGGATGAAGATTACCGCAAGCGCAAGGGAGCTATTTCAGGCATAAAATTGTGGGCAATTGGCCAGGCGATGATGGCGCAGGCGCATATGGCGGCGCTGTCCGACAGCCAGCGTAACCGCGATGGCCTGTTCCCTGAATTTGTGCTGTTCGATTGCCATTCCTGCCACACGCCCATGAGTAACAAGAACTGGCAACCGCGCAGCAACGGCGTGCGCACCCCGGGCATGCCGCATGTGAATGATTCCAGTCTGGTCATGCTTCAGGTCATGACCCAGGTCATTGACCCGGCCCTGGGGCAGGCCATGTCGGCAAAAATCCGCGCCCTGCATCAAAATGGCTCGGCTGGCATGGGGCAGCTTGCCGCCGCCGCAAACGATTTGCGCGGATTGACAAGTCAGATGGCCGCAAAATTTGCCGCCAGCCCATTTGACGCCAGCGTCATGAAGGCCATCCTCAAAGCGCTGGTTCAGGCAGGGACTGATGGCAGCTATAGCGATTACGCGGATGCGGAACAGGCGGCCATGGCCATTGATACGCTGATCGCGGCCATGACGGCGGAAAAGGCCGCGCCCGATGCACAGCTGCAAAAATTGTCCCGGTCACTTGACGCGGTTTTTGCAGCAACCGCCAAGGACGAAGCCTATCAGGCCGGGCGCTTTAACGCCGCCCTTGCCGGGGTTCGCGCGGCATTAGGGGGTTAGCGCCACATGCAGGCGTCTCCTGCTGAAATTGCGGTTGCTGCTGAAACGCAAGGCATCGGCAAAGAAGAAAGATTTGTCATCTTCGCCTCGTCACTGGGCACGGTGTTTGAGTGGTATGATTTCTTTCTTTACGCCACGCTTGCGCCATTCTTTGCCGCATTGTTCTTTCCGCCGGGAAACGAGATGGCGGCGCTCATGTCCGCCTTCGCAACCTACGCGGCGGGCTTTCTGGTCCGGCCGTTTGGCGCTCTGGTTTTTGGCCGCATCGGCGACCTGGCAGGCCGCAAATACGCCTTTCTGATCACCATCATCGTGATGGGCGGAGCCACCTTCGCCGTTGGTCTGCTGCCGACGTATGCCGCGATCGGCTGGCTTGCGCCTGCGCTTCTGGTCAGCCTGCGTTTGTTGCAGGGCCTGGCGCTGGGAGGAGAATATGGCGGGGCCGCGACCTACGTCGCCGAGCACGCCGCCCACAACCGGCGCGGCTTCACCACCAGTTTTATCCAGATGACCGCCACACTGGGCTTTTTTCTGGCATTGCTGGTGATTGGACTTTGCAGGGTTTTTCTGGAGGCCGAAATTTTTTCACAATGGGGCTGGCGGTTGCCATTCCTGGTATCGCTGGTTTTGCTGGTGTTTTCCGTGGTGATACGCCTGCGCCTGAACGAGTCCCCCGTTTTTCAGAAAATGAAGGCCGAGGGAAGAGCCTCCAAACGCCCGCTGACGGAAAGTTTCCTGCGCTATCCCAACAACAGGCTTGTTGCGCTTGCCCTGTTTGGCGCCACCGCCGGACAGGGTGTCGTGTGGTATACAGGACAGTTTTACGCATTGTTCTTCCTGCAAATAACGCTGAAACTTGATTTCCTGCTGGCCTATGGGCTAATCGCGGTGTCTCTGCTAATCGGCTCGCCGATGTTTATCCTGTTTGGCTGGCTGTCGGACAGGATCGGGCGTTTAAAAATCATACTTGCGGGCTGTGGTTTGGCCGCCCTGACTTTCTTTCCGCTTTTCAGCGCCTTGACCGGGGCCGTCAATCCGGACCTGGCGGCGTTCCAGAAAAATCATGCCGTAGTGGTCTCGGCCGATCTGTCCCAGTGCCATCTGCATATTTTCGTCGGGCCGTGGTCAACATTTTCGGAATGTGACCGCGCCCAGGATTTTGTCACAAAACTGGGGGTTTCATTCCAGAAACACAATATCCCCGGTGGCCGTGTCAGCCTCGGCATCGGTGAAATCGCCGTTGAGGGCTGGGACGCCGCAAAGTGGCAGGCGGCGTTTACGGCCGCAGGACTGCCCGCCAAAGCGGACCCCGCAAAGGTTGACTGGGTCATGGCGGAGTTGATTTTGGTCATCATGCTGGTTTACGTGACAATGGTCTACGGGCCGATTGCCGCCTATCTGGTAGAACTTTTTCCAGCCAAAATCCGTTACACCTCCATGTCGCTGCCCTATCATATCGGCAATGGATGGTTTGGCGGCATGCTGCCACTATTGGCCACGGCCATTGTTGCGGCGACCGGCAACATCTACAACGGGCTGTGGTATCCGATTATCGTGGCGTTGGCGACCTGCGTCATAGGCGTTTTGTTTCTGCACGAGACGAAAAATATCGATATTTCCCAATAATGAAGGTGCGTCCGGTCTCTGCATGGGATATTGATCCGCTATATTCGGGGAGTGGCGCAGCCTGGTAGCGCATCTGCTTTGGGAGCAGAGGGTCGCTGGTTCGAATCCAGTCTCCCCGACCACCCTTCGCCGTAGCGTGCGAAGTGGATGCCGCGACGAAAGGCGGACACGGGCTTTGGACCGTTCAATCAATTTTCCGGACCCAACGTCTTTTTTTATACATAAATATTATCTTAACCATTAGCGTATAGCGTGTGATGTCTAGCCAAAGAACACTTGCAGGGACCCGGCTCACTCTCAGGCTGATCAGATGTCTAACACCGCCAAATACACCCCGGATATTCCCGGCGCCGCCAGGCCGGGCCAGCGCTACCTGGAAACCTTGCTGGCGTTAACCGGCAGTCTCGCGCTGGCTTCCGGTTCATTTGGCGACTTTGTTCTGGATTTTACGGCGAAAACATTACAGGCATTTGATTTGTCTGCCGCCCAGGTATGGCAAAACGGCAAAAAATGGGTCTGTCTCGCCGATGCGCGAAGCTACGATACAGACACGGACATTTATCCATCACCCGAGGAAAAATTATCCACATCACTTAGCCTGCGCACACTGGATTGCCATATCACGGGCCAGGACGGCAAGCCCGCCGTGATACTGCGTCTGATCAGGCCTGGGGGCACGTACTGGAGTGAAGAGGCGGCGGCCGTATCGGCCGGCTACACCCATGTTTTGAACAATGCCGTCACCATTGTTCAGCTGGGCAGCACGATAGACAGTCTGGTCAACGCCAAAGTTTCCGCCGAGGAAGCCAATCGTTCTAAAACCGAGTTTCTGGCCAACATGAGCCATGAGCTGCGCACGCCCCTGAACGCCATTATCGGTTTTTCGGAAATTCTGGCGCAGGAATATTTTGGCGTTCACGCCAACCCTCAGTACAAGGATTATGCAAAGGATATTCTGCTTAGCGGCCAGCACCTTCTGTCTCTGATCAATGATATTCTTGATTTGTCGCGCATTGAAAGCGGAAGACACCACCTGCAGGAAGAAGTCATAAAACTCGATGAAATAATCCAGGCCGCCTTGCGATTTGTCAGGGAAAAGGCTTTTGTCAAAGGCCAGATATTGAATATCGGAGGAGAAACCGGACTTTCGCTCTACGCGGAGGACAGGGCAATCAAGCAGATACTGGTCAACCTGTTGTCAAATGCGATCAAATTTACCCCTCCGGATGGAACCATCACGGTCGCGGTTTGCGTAAACGAAAGCATCAGCATCAGTGTGAGCGACACCGGACGGGGAATTGCACCGGATCAATTGTCCGGGCTGTTTCAGCCGTTCAACCGGGGTCACGAAAATTCCAAGCCCACCGAAGAAGGCGCCGGGCTGGGGCTTGTCATATCCCGCAAACTGGCGCACCTGCATGGAGGAGATCTGCTGTTGCAAAGTGAAGTAGGCCTGGGAACCAGCGCGATCCTTACGCTTCCCCTTGAGCGGCTGATCAGTGATACAGCCGCAATCATGCCCTGGGAAATTCTCAAATGAGCCAGCAAACCATTCCCGATAAACTGATCCGCATCGACCAGAAGGCCCTGGATTATATTGCGGCCTGCAATGCAGAATATGTCGCCGAGAACGGGCAAAGCGGCAAGCGCGCCAATCTGGCGTTCCATGATCTTTCCAGCATGAATCTGGGCGGGCGCGATCTTTCCTACGCCAATCTTTCCGGGGCCAATCTGACCGACGCCGCGATGCCGGGAACAAAGCTGACCTGCGCCGTATTATCCTCTGCGACATTGCGGCTGGCGCACCTGGAGGGCGCCGATTTAAGTCAGGCGGACATGCGCGGCTGTTCATTGCACGGCGCACGGCTGGGACAGGCCAATTTATGCAATGCGGACCTCAGTGAAGGACCCCGGATAAAAATATCTGAAACCGGCGAGCTTACCCTCCAGCGATCCGTTTCCGAGCCAGCCGAACTCATAGCCGCGAATTTCGTCAGGGCAAATCTGTCCGGCGCCGTAATCTCCAACGGCCTGTTAATGCAGGCCGACCTGAGTGAAGCCCAGTTCTGCAACGCTACGCTAACCGGCGCAAATTTTCGCGGCGCGAAAATGGACGGCACAGACTTTGAAAATGCAAATTTGGCCGGCGCAGATATGTCTGACACCTCCATGCGCGGCGCACTGCTCGATGGCGCCATTTTGTCGGACGCCATACTCAGAGGCGCCGATCTGTTAGGCGCCATCATTAACCGCAACGCCATTGGCCCCAATTCGGGCGTCAAAAATCTGACCCAGCGCAACAAGCCGCATCGCGAGGTTTTGCTGGATCTGCTTTGCGCCCACAAGAAATGGATTACCTCTGATGGCCGCGATGGAACGCGGCTTGAATTACGCAACGCCGATCTGGCGGAGATTGATCTGGCAGGACTGGACCTGTCGGGCGCGACCCTGATCAACTGTGATCTGTCAGGCGCCAATCTGAGCCGCAGCAAGTTGCGGCTTGCCGATTTATCCCTTTCCAATCTGCAGGACGCCATATTGAGCGAAGCAGATTTGCGCGCCGCCACACTCAAGCAGGCATTTTGCCGTCAGGCCAATTTTTCAGGCGCCAGCTTTGCTTCGGTAATGACCGGGATCAGCCCGCAAAGAAACATTTTCGCGAACCTTCAAAAAAGCCAGTTTCAGCAGGCCAACTTTCGGGCCTGTGACCTTTCTGGCGCGGACATGACCGGCTGCAACCTGGAGGGGGCCAATATGGCTGAAGTCATATTGACGGATACCCGTCTGAAACTGACCACAGTCACCGCCGAAACCTACGATCAGATCGAAGCGGCGGGCGTTAATCTTGACGGCATTCGTGTCCGGACCTGATAAACAGGAGGCGTAGCGCGATTCGGCGCCAAACGCCCCCTGGATACTTATGGCCGATCTGTTCAAAAAATCCGCTCCATCTCCGGACCAGAGTTATACCGCACAGGACATAGAAGTTCTTGAGGGGCTGGAGCCTGTCCGGCGCCGCCCCGGCATGTATATCGGCGGCACCGATGAGCGGGCATTGCATCACCTTGCCGCCGAAATTCTCGATAATGCCATGGACGAAGCGGTTGCCGGCCATGCCACGCGCATTGAAATGACGATGCAGGCCGACGGCAGTCTGACGGTGCATGACAATGGACGCGGCATCCCCATTGACCCGCACCCGAAATTCAAATCGAAATCAGCGCTGGAGGTCATTCTCACGACCCTGCATTCCGGCGGCAAGTTTGGCGGCAAGGCCTATGCGACGGCAGGCGGGCTGCATGGGGTTGGGCTGTCCGTGGTGAATGCCCTTTCGGAACGTCTCACCGTAGAGGTTGCCAGGGATAAATTGCATTACGTTCAGGAATATTCCCGGGGGGCGCCAACGGGGAAACTGCGCCAGACCGGCCCCGCCAATAACCGGCGCGGCACGACGATCAGCTTTTTCCCCGACCGGCAGATTTTTGGCGCGCAGGCGCATTTCAAACCGGCGCTTCTGTACAAGATCGCGCGCGCGAAAGCCTATTTGTTTGCGGGCGTTGAAATCCGCTGGAAGTGCGCCGCCGAATTGCTGAAAGGCGCAGGGGACACACCCGAAAGCGAAGTGCTGCATTTTTCAGGCGGCCTGTCCGATTATCTGGCAGCCACGATCAATGGCCTCGCTTTGGTCACGCCGAACTGTTTTGCAGGGACTGAAAATCTGCCCAGGGATCGCGGCAAGGTGGAATGGGCCATTGCCTGGTACGCCGATGGCGACGCCATTATGGAATCCTTTTGCAATACGATCCCCACCCCATCGGGCGGCACCCATGAGGCCGGGTTGAAGACGGCGCTTTACCGGGCGCTTCGCGGTTATGGCGAACTGACCGGCAATAAAAAGGCCGCGTTGCTGACGGCCGAGGATGTGACCGGAACGGCCGGCGTCATTCTGTCGTTATTTATGCGGGATCCGGAATTTCAGGGCCAGACCAAAGAGAAACTGTCGTCGGCCGATGCAGCGCGGCTGGTTGAAAATGCGGTGCGCGACCATTTTGACCATTGGTTGTCCGGCGCGCCCAGTGACGCAAATAAACTACTGGACTGGTGCATTGAACGCGCCGAGGAACGGCTGCGCCGCCGCCAGGAACGCGAGACCAGCCGCAAAACCGCCACCCGAAAATTGCGTCTGCCGGGCAAACTTTCCGACTGCTCCAGCGACCGCATCGAGGAAACCGAAATCTTTCTGGTGGAAGGCGACAGCGCCGGCGGATCGGCCAAGCAGGCCCGTGACCGCCGCACCCAGGCCATATTGCCGCTGCGCGGCAAAATTCTGAACGTCGCCAGCGCGTCACTCGATAAACTGTCCGGCAATCAGGAAATCGCAGATATTTCGCTGGCGCTGGGCTGCGGCGCCAGGGACAAATACCGCGATAGCGACGTGCGCTATGGCAAGGTCATCATCATGACGGACGCCGATGTGGATGGCGCCCACATCGCCTCGCTGCTGATCACGTTCTTCTACCGGCAGATGCCGGAATTAATCAGGAACGGGCGGCTATACCTCGCCATGCCGCCCCTGTACCGCCTTACCCAGGGCGCCCGGAACGCTTATGCGCGCGATGACGCCCATAAGGATGCACTGCTGGCCACAGAGTTTGGCGGACGCGGCAAGGTTGATATCGGCCGCTTCAAGGGGTTGGGCGAAATGATGCCTGCCCAGCTGCGCGAAACCACCATGGACCCCAAAAAGCGCAATCTCCTGCGGGTTGTCTTAAGTCAGGCGGGAGAAGCAGAAACCGCCTCTTTTGTCGAACAGCTGATGGGACGCAAGGCCGAGTCGCGTTTTGCTTTCATTCAGGAACGCGCCGCCTTTGCAACAGGACTGGATATTTAGGGTTCTTTAAGGGCGCAATACCGGCTAATCTCGATACGCAACAAGCACTGGCAGGAGCCCCCCATGAAGAAATATATCATTGAACGAGACCTGCCCGCCATCGGCAGCGCCGAACGTGACGCCCTGCGCGAGGCGGCAAAAACCTCGAACAAGGCGCTTGCGGAACTGGGGACGGATATCCAGTGGCTGGAATCCTATGTTACCGCCGATAAAACGTTTTGCGTCTATCTGGCAAAAGACGAATCGCTTATCCACGATCACGCCAAAAAAAGCGGCTTTCCCGCCAACAAAATTACCGAGGTCCGGCGCATGATCGACCCAACCACCGCCAGCGGCTGAACGCCATACGTAAAAATTTCGTGGCTTGCGAATGCTGAAAATATTGTTTGGCGTAACGCTGCTTTTTCTTGGCGCCTGCGCCCAGAAGAACGTGATTTCGCAGGTAAATCAATATCCTCTGTTCACGCCTTCACAGCTTGGCTATGCAACCCGCGATGGCGGGCTGCCGCTTGAAATTCATGGTGCGCTGCCGTCCGGTCTATCGCCGGAACAGCTTGCGGCAGCCCTGCATTTACCTGGAAATTATGCGACAGCGCATTTTTCCCTGATCCAGCC
>JBEBFX010000274.1:0-2685 GCA_040081735.1 Alphaproteobacteria bacterium
ATTCTCGAATTCGTATGTCACAACATCGACGCAGCCGGCAAACTGATCGCAGGCCGCCGCGTCGTCATATTCCGCTAGCGTGATGCGGTCGCACACATGGCTGCCGGGATTGTCGCCTGGGGGACAAAAGATGTGCGATTTCCGCCCAAGCCGCGCCGCCGCCAGCGCCAGCATGCGGCCCAGCTGACCGCCGCCCAGAATGCCAACCGTACAGCCGGGATGCAGCACCGGGATCAGACTTTATCGGAAGGGCGCACGGCCACCGCCCGGGTTTGCCGTTCGCGCCAGGCGTCCAGCCGCCCGGCGAGCGCCGCATCATGCAGCGCCAGCACCGCCGCCGCCAGCAGGGCCGCATTAATGGCGCCCGCCTCGCCAATCGCCAGTGTTCCTACCGGAATGCCCGGGGGCATCTGCACGATCGACAACAGGCTGTCCTGCCCCTTTAACGCCCGGCTTTCTATGGGCACGCCAAACACCGGCAACGGCGTCAGGGCCGCCGTCATGCCGGGCAGATGCGCCGCCCCGCCCGCGCCCGCGATAATGATATTCAGGCCCCGGCCGCGCGCGGCTCTGGCATACTCAAACAACCGGTCCGGGGTGCGGTGGGCAGACACAATTTTGGCCTCGAACGGCACTTCCAGCGCCTTCAGGGTATCGGCCGCGTGCCGCATGGTCGGCCAGTCGGACTGGCTGCCCATGATGATCCCGATCAGCGGTATCGTTTTGGCCATGGCCTTTCGTCCCTGCCGCGAAAAAGCGGCGATTATAGGCGCCGCCTGACGTGGCGCAAGCAGGATCGCGCAGTTTATTGCATTAATGCGCCAGTTCGTTAATGAATTTGCGCCACGATTTCATTTACAATTGGCGCCGCAATGCTAAATAGTTATAGAAGCAAAATGAAAATCACGGATTCCAACCCCTTGGCCAGCGCCCGCCCGTCCGCTGCGGCGGCAACGGCGAAGGTGCGCTCCGGACAGGCGCCGGTTGGACGTGAACCTGTTGATTCAACCAGTATTCTGGGTATTCCCGAAGCCGAGTTCACCCCGAAAGTGCGCGACGCCATCATGAGCCTGATGCAGGAGGTTGACCGTTTCCGACAGGAGCTGGACCGCGCCAAAAGCCGCATTGAGCATCTGGAAAAGCTGTCCGAGAATGACGCCCTGACGCCCGTACTGAACCGGCGCGGCTTCATTCGTGAGATGACGCGCATCAAGAGCTTCGTGGACCGCTATGACACCCCTGCGGCCCTGGTATTTTTTGATCTGAATAATTTCAAACCGGTCAATGACAGGTTTGGCCATGCCGCAGGCGACGCCGTATTGCAGCGCGTGGCGGAGGTTCTGGTGGAAAATACCCGGGATTCCGACGTTGTCGGGCGCCTGGGGGGCGATGAATTCGGCGTTATCCTGGTCAACAACCGCGCCGATGTGGCGGCCGTCAAGGCGCAGAAGCTGGCGGACGCGATCGCCACCCTGCGCTTTTCCACAAATGGCGCCGGGTATGGCGTGTCGGCGTCTTATGGCACATACATTTTCGAGCCGGGCGATGACCCGGCCCAGGCGCTCGCCAAGGCCGATGAAGCCATGTACGCTTCCAAGCGCCAGCACAAATCCGGATAGACCGCTATTTTCCAGACGCAATTGGATTCAGGCAACAGTCAGATATGACCGATCATCCCTATATGCGCTTTCCCGGCGCGCCGCCGGTGGGCGCCCGGCTATGCCGCCTGGATGAGCTGTCCCGTGACGGAACGAAGGGATTCCTGTTCGGCGAGGACGTCCGGCGTTTCGATATGTTCGTAATCTGGCAGGCCGGCAGGCTGAACGCCTATGTCAATGACTGCCCGCATGCCCATACGCCGCTGGATTACGTGCCGGACAGATTCTTCAATCTGGAGAAATCCCATTTGCTATGTGGCACCCATGGGGCGCTGTTTCGCGCCGGGGACGGCTATTGCGTTACCGGACCGTGCAAGGGCAAAAGCCTGACCCCTGTGCCGGTGCATCTGGATGGCGATATGATCTGCATCGGCTGATTAATGAAATATCAAGCTTCGTGAAACTGTAATACTGCTCCCCTATAAGGCGCGAAAATAATGATGGGAGGCTGGTTATGAACGGTGATCGAAAAGACGAAAGTCCTGGCGCGATGATTGAGTACCGTCTCAGCCGCCGTACAGTTCTTGGTGGCGCAATCGCTGCATCTGCGTTTGCCGCAACCGGAATTTCATGGCGCGGCGCGCACTCGCTAGAGACTGGCGGCGCATCCAGCCTTGGCTTTGAGGAACTGCCCCAGGGCCTCGATGAAACCTTTCATGTGGCGCCCGCGCACAACATGCAGGTGCTGATCCGCTGGGGCGATCCTGTCTATCCGGATGCGCCCGCTTTCGATCCAAATAACCAGAGCGCGGCCGCGCAGGAACGCCAATTCGGGTATAATAATGATTTTGTGGCTTTCATGCCTTTGCCGCCCAGCTCAAAAAAATCCAATCATGGTCTGCTGTGCGTCAATCATGAATTCACCAGCGCCACATTGATGTTTTCAGGGCTTGTCCCCCCGGTGCAGCAAAAACTTGAGGGCGCCGCCGGGGTTACAGCGCAGACCCTGCTGGGCCAGATGCCCGGATTGAGCCGCGAACAGGTGGATATTGAAATGGCCGCGCACGGTCATTCGGTCGTGGAAATC
>JBEBFX010000275.1:0-2650 GCA_040081735.1 Alphaproteobacteria bacterium
GCCAGAATTTTTGCCTCCACGTCCGGCGCCAGGGGCACCTTGCGCATATGCACCTTGAGGATCTTTTCGCGGCCCAGAATATCCGGATTGGGCACCACCACCTGGCGGTCAAAGCGCCCTGCGCGCAGCAATGCGGGATCAAGCACATCAGGCCGGTTCGTCGCGGCAATCAGAATGACGCCTTCGTTGGATTCGAACCCATCCATTTCCACCAGCAACTGGTTCAGGGTCTGCTCGCGTTCGTCATTGCCGCCGCCAAGGCCTGCGCCGCGGTGGCGCCCAACCGCATCAATTTCATCCATGAAGATGATACAGGGGGCATTCTTTTTGGCCTGTTCGAACATATCACGCACCCGCGATGCGCCGACGCCTACAAACATTTCCACGAAATCCGAGCCGGAAATGGTGAAGAACGGCACATTGGCCTCACCCGCAACGGCGCGCGCGATCAATGTTTTACCCGTGCCCGGAGGGCCAACCAGCAACACGCCCTTGGGGATATGCCCGCCCAGGCGCTGGAATTTCTGCGGATCGCGCAAAAATTCCACGATTTCCTGCAATTCTTCCTTGGCTTCGTCTACGCCCGCCACATCCTCGAAAGTCACCCGGTTGGTGTCCTGGGTCAGCAGTTTGGCGCGCGACTTGCCAAATCCCATGGCGCGGCCATTGCCCCCCTGCATCTGACGCATGAAGAAAATATACACGGCGACCAGAAGCAGCATCGGGAACCAGGAAATCAGCAGGCTAAAAAATGACCCCTCTTCGTCGGCTGAAGGCGTCGCCGAGATATTAACCCCGCGCGCATCCAGGCGCTGCACCAGATCGGGATCATTGGGCGCAAAGGTTGAAAAGCTGCGCCCATCTCCGAAATGGCCAAAAATAGCTTCGCCGCTGATTGTCACGTCGCGCACCGAACCGGCTTCTGTTTCAGACAGAAACTGCGAATAGGAAATGTTATTCGCCGTCTGCCGCTCGGCCGGCCCCTGAAACAGATAGAACAGGAAGACCAGCAAGATTGCGATGACCAGCCAGGGAATGATATTACGGTACGGTTTCAACGCGTTAACTTCCTTAATTGACGTGCGCTCAATAGCACTCAAATCCAGCCAGGCCAGTCTAGATCAAATTCTGCTCCGCTGCGATCAGATAATCGGACACCTGGATTATAGGCCTGCATCTGGTTAAGAGATAATGCGTATCCGGCGCGCCGCAAGCACCAATTTGGTGTATTGGCTGGTTCTGCCGCATTTCACTTGCTGCATAAGTTATCCGGCAACAGGGCATGTCTTGGCGAAAATCTGACTTCAAAGGCCGCCGCCGCAACGGATGCCGGATCAGTAAACCCCAGCAGCGGGGCTGCAAGCAACTTCCCCCCACGCCACAGGCCGGGTACCGACTGACTGACGATACGGGGCGGCAAATTGCCAGGCCTGGCGCCGCGCATTTGCGACAGGCCATAGACGCCCACCGGCTGAACGGTAAAGACCTTGCTCTCCCGCACGCTGGCGTACTGGATGAGGCGAACGAAAAACCGGTTGTCCCATACTGCCGCTTCTCCCGCAGATAAGGTAATTTCAGGACCAATTGCCGCCGGCTCCCGCACGATCAGAATGCGATCCTTACGGGGTATAATCCGGCAACCGGAAAGTGTCCGCCCCCCCGTGAAAGGGTTTTGCCGCAACCAGGCAAAAAGTCTTTCAAGCCGAAGCAGACGGGGCGGGTATTCCTGGCCCCCTACGATTGTCAGTATCCGCGCCAGGGCCCGCAATCCGATCTCTTCCGGGGCGATAAACAGCGCAGCAAGCCGCAGTTCCGCAAACCCGGCCTGATCCCACTGTACAGCCTCCTTCATAAGCTGTGCGGTCGCCTGTTCAAGCGCTGCGCGAACGCGCCGCATGCGATGGGCCGTCCCGACAATCCGCGCGGCGCTGATCCCTGCATCCTCCAGCACGGTTAACACGCCCCGCGCACGCACCCTTGCGAAGCGCGGATTCTGATTACTGGGATCCTCAATCCATGGCTGCCCGAGCGCAAGCAGCGTGGCCTGCAACCGCTGCCGCGAATATGCCAGCAACGGGCGTAGAAAACGCACCCCGTTCCATTCCAGCGACGGCGCCATCGCCGCCAGCCCATCCACCCCGCTGCCACGGCCCAGACGCAGCAGAAAAGTTTCCGCCTGATCTTCGTACTGGTGTCCCAGCAGCAGGCTGCGGACGCCGTGCTGCCTGCAATAGTCACTCATGAGTGAATACCGCGCCCGCCGCGCCTGCGCCTGAATATCGCTACTGGGCTTGGCGCCATGCCAATGCAAAATCCGGTGTGTAACGCCAATCGACTGACACCAGTCCGCTACCTGTTGCGCTTCAGCCGCAGACCCATCGCGCAAACCGTGATCAACCGTCAAAGCGCATAAACCGGATTGCTGCGCACCGGCCTTCATCCATGTGCTAGTCAGCAGCAACAGCGCCATGCTGTCTGCGCCGCCGGAAACCGCGACCGCTATGGGCGTTTCCGGGCAAAGTGCGGCCATTTCGCCGGCAAATTCGAGATCGCGTACAGGCGCTGCATTTGAAGTGTCAGCCATCCGGGAAAGCCTTATGGGCCAAAAAATTACGATCGGATCAGCAACTCAGGCGTTTGATCTCCGAGC
>JBEBFX010000117.1:0-10124 GCA_040081735.1 Alphaproteobacteria bacterium
GGAGGAGGAACTCGCTGTGAGGTTCCCTCCCCTTGGAAAGGGGAGGGTTAGGGCCCGCTGCGCCAGCGCTAGCGCGGCGAGAGGGGATAAGCAATGTGCGAGAAAGCCAAGTCCGTTTCAATAAGATCACAAGTTGCTCTAGGGGTATCGGTTCAAGTCAAACTTATTGTTTATCGCCCGCCAGGCGGGCCGCCTGTTGTAACTCTTGCCGGAATTTATCGCGCTGGTCGTGCACCGCAGCGATTACCAGGCCTAAAGGTATGCCAAGTCCTACCAGCGCCGCTTCGGATAATTGCAGGCTTGCTTCGATGGTTTCCGGTACGGCGTTGCTTACGCCCAGCGAGTACAGGTGCCGGGCGTGTCCGGCGTCGCGGGCGCGCGACACGATCAGGATGTCGGGCCGCATTTTTCTTATCTGGCTGACAATATCATCCACCACGGGGTAGGCGTTTATCGTGATGATGACGCCCGTCGCTTTCATCAGGCCACAAGCTTCCAGGAAAGCCGGGTTTGACGCATCGCCGAAATAGACTTCGCGTCCGTAGCGGCGGTCCCTCGTCACGCTCCGCGCGTCGTGGTCGGCTGCGGTGTACGGAACGTCATGCTGTTTCAACAGCGTGGCAACAACCTTTCCCACCCGCCCATATCCTATCACAATGGCATGCTTTTCCTGTGGAACAGGCGCGACAGCGAGCGCGGGGTCCAGGTCCTTTGGCTTCTCCAGTAACGGCCGTATGCGGCGCGCCACTATTGATAGCAACGGGATAAGCATCATCGTCAGCGACGTAACGGCGAGCGTGAACTTCGACACTTCGGTACTGACCAACCCCAGGGCCGTCGCCATACCGATAGCGACAAAGGCAAACTCGCCGCCCGGCCCGAGCAGCAGGCCGGTTTCAACAGCCGCAGGCCATGACAGTCTGAAAAGCCTCGCTAGCCCTATGATCAGCGTCGACTTGAGGGCAATAAGACCAACCATCGCAGCGAACAGCCAGAATGGCTCGCGCATGATCTCGCGCACGTCAATCGCCATGCCTACCGTGAAAAAGAAGATGCCGAGCAGCAAACCCTTGAAAGGTTCGATGGTTGCCTGAATAGCCTTGCGATACTCGGTCTCCGCTAAAAGCAGTCCGGCGACGAAGGCCCCCAAGGCCATCGACAGGCCTGCCAGCGAAGCAACAACCCCGGTGCCAATAATCACAAACAGAATAGCGGCGATGAAGAGCTCGTCGGAGCGGGTGCCGCCCACCAGCCGGAAAAGCGGCCGCAACAGAGCCCGGCCAATTATGATAATCAATGCAATCGCAATTGCGGCCTGGCCCAGCGCAAAGGCGATGCTGGACATTACCGCCCCCTCTGTATCGACGCTGAGAATCGAAATAAACATCAGAACAGGCACAACCGCCAGATCCTGCCCCAGCAAAATTGCGAAGCTTGCACGCCCCGCATTGGTTGACAGCCGTTCGTCATTCGAAAACACTTCAAGTACAATTGCCGTCGAGGAAAGTGCAAGACTGGCGCCCAGGATGATCGCCACCGGAGCGGCCTGGCCCGCCGCCGCCGCTATGGCGCTGAGCAACGCAATGGAAATTGCAATTTGTAGGCCGCCCAGGCCGAAAACCAGACGGCGCATCGCCATCAGCCGTTCAAAGGATAGTTCGAGTCCAATGAGAAACAGCAGGAACACGATACCGAGTTCAGCAATGCCGGCGACATTTTTGACGTCTATCACCGTGAACCAATAAAGTACCGGCAGCTCCTCGAGGAATGATCCCAGTCCGAGCGGACCCAGCAATGCCCCGGCCCCGAGATATCCCAACACAGGGCTGAGACCGAACCGGCGCAACAGCGGGACAACGATCCCAGCCGTACCAAGCACAACCAGGGCGTCACTATAAGCGAGAACATTTATTGCTTCAGCCATTGCCTTCACCGCACCTGAATTGTTCACCCGCCTCAATATGTGACGAATATTCAGCGTACCGGCAAGACGGCTGGAGGGAGCAGGAATTCGCCGCAACGTTCCCTCCCCTGGGAAAGGGGAGGATCAGGGAGGGCATCGACAATAGGCAGGTAAGACTGGCGTGTTTCAATCTGATAACAATTTGCTCTAATTGACCGCAACCGTAACGCGCAGGTAAGTTGCCGGAATAGACGTTGCCTCCTTGCGCGGGCTTTTGTTCTGGCTGATGAACAAATCTTCCAGTTCTTTGTGCAGATTATTGGCCAGACCATTCTTTTGCGCCGCTTCAAAAGCATTCATCGTTGGTCCGTAGAATTGCCTGAATGTATCCAGAAGCAGGGACGGTTCACCGGGGAATTCAAAAGTGTAGGTGTCTTTTGCGAAGGAAATATTCCCTGCTGGTATTCCCGCCCCTGAAAACCGCTCGATCACATTGCTTTCAATCCCCCAGGTCATGGGGCTGATGAAGCCTTCTGGTGGCGGCGGCGCGTAAGCCGAGCTGATTTTCAGGATCTGGGCGACCAGTGTCGGGTCATTTGGTATCCAGTTTCCCATGACAATCCGGCCGCCTGGCCGGGTGACGCGGACCATTTCTTTGGCGACGTCAAACGGCCGGGGCGCAAACATGACGCCAAAGATGCTGATAGCCAGATCAAATGAATTGTCTTCGAGATCGTGAAGATTGCTCGCGTCGCCTTCCTGAAATTTGCAGTTCGTCAAGCCCTCCTCCCTGGCGCGTTTGTTCC
Source organism: Alphaproteobacteria bacterium (assembly GCA_040081735.1). Classification (GTDB taxonomy): domain Bacteria; phylum Pseudomonadota; class Alphaproteobacteria; order UBA11222; family UBA11222; genus UBA11222. The sequence continues at coordinate 2,710 of JBEBFX010000117.1, forward strand.
CGGCCGCGACAAGATTGCTGGCAATATCAACACCCAGCACGTCGGCGCCAAGCCGCGCTTGCGGGAGCGCGGTCGTACCGTCACCACATCCCAGGTCCAGAACCTTGAGGCCATTAGTGATTCCAAGTCCGCCAACGAGGGTCTCCCCGCTATTCCGCATACTTTGCGCAATGCGCGTAAAATCGCCTTTTTCCCAAAGCGCCTTATTTGGATTCATTTGCCTGCTCCATATTCGAGGTTTTTACGAAGACGCCATTGCGTCATGCTCCGGCGCTTCGGGCCAGCCAGGGGAGGTTAGGCGCGGCCAAGGTTAACGTTATGAAAGTTTAATGGGACGAAGCAATAGGACATCGCATTAAAGAAGGTATTTAAGCGGGAATTAAAGCGTATGTTACTCCTTGACCCCAAACCGGCAAGTGGACCTATAATAAAACAATACACCTATGCCCATAACCCCATTTTCAAAATTGGAAAAAAAATGACTGGCAAAACAATATCCATCCCCGCGACGCCCCTTGGCAAGGGCGGCCCCGTTGTAGGCGTGCAGGGTCTCGGCTGCATGGGCATGAGCGAGTTTTACGGCGCGTCCGATGATGCAGAATGCCTGGCAACCCTGGAACACGCCCTCGATATGGGAGTAAATCTGATCGACACCGCCGATATGTACGGGATCGGCCGCAATGAGGAACTGATCGGCAACGTGGTGCGCGCGCGCCGCGGCGATGTGTTTCTTGCAACCAAATTCGGCATTGTGCGCCGCGCCGATAAGCCGGCTTATTTCGGCGTCGATAACCGCCCCGAATATATCCGCAGCGCTGTCGATGCTTCGCTGCGCCGCCTCGGCATCGATGTGATAGATCTGTATTTTATGCACCGGCGTGATTCCAAAGTGCCCTTGGCGGATTCAGTCGGCGCGATGGCTGAACTGGTGCAGGCGGGCAAAGTGCGTTATCTGGGCCTGTCCGAAGTCACCGCCGATGAATTGTCCGAAGCCCATGCCGTGCACCCGATTACGGCCCTGCAATCGGAATGGTCGCTGTTCTCGCGCGACGTCGAGGCCGCCGTTGTTCCGATGGCTGCCAAACTTGGCATTGCCTTTGTTGCTTATTCGCCGCTTGGACGCGGGTTGCTCACCGAAATGGCCCCGGTATATGGCGATGGCGATTTTCGTGGCGGCCGGCCGCGTTTCACCGGTGAGAATGGCGTGTCCAACGCGCGGCTCGTGGCCGAGGTACGGTCGCTTGCGGTCAAACGCGGCGTAACGGTTGGGCAGGTGGCGCTGGCCTGGGTGCATCAGCGCAGCGCCGTCCACGGCCTGACTGTTGTGCCGATCCCCGGCACCCGCAAACGCAGCCGTCTGGAAGAAAATGCCGGTGCCGCATCCCTTGAATTGAGCGCCGCCGAACTTGCTGTTCTGGAGCCGTTGGCCGCGGCGGTGCTTGGTGCGCGATAGATGTGATGGATGCTGCCGGACTGCCGGATGGGAATGATATGGCGATAACGATCTATGGCATCAAGAATTGCAACACAATGAAAAACGCGCGGTCGTGGCTGGACAGCCATAAAATCGCCTATGCGTTTCATGATTACAAAAGCGCCGGGGCGGATCGCGCCCTGCTGGAGAAGTGGGCAAAACAGGCCGGGTGGGAAGTGCTGTTGAACCGCGCTGGCACGACGTTTCGGGGGCTGCCCGATGCGGATAAAACAGCGCTGACTGAAAACAAGGCCCTTGCCCTGATGTCTGCTCAACCTTCGATGATCAAACGTCCCGTTCTCGTTGCTGGCGGCAAGATACTGGTTGGCTTCAAGCCGGAGCTTTATGCGGCGGCGTTGCTGTGAGCGTCAAGATAAATATTAGCCAACACTGCCAGGGCGATTATAGTAATGACGGGACAAGCGTATATGTATAGCTTCCTGGTCATACGTCATGCCGCAGATCAAGATCACCCCCCTGAATGACGCGCCGCACTTTCGCGCCGCGTTGAGCGAATTGCTTATTGAGGCTGTTGCGGATGGCGGATCTGTGAGTTTCCTGTATCCGCTGCAGATGGATGTGGCGGACACCTTCTGGGAGGATTCACTGGCGGCGGCGGTGAAAGGTAAGCGGGTGGTCCTGGGCGCCGTTGACGGAGAGACGCTGGCTGGAACTGTTACGCTGCTTTTGGACTGCCCGCCCAACCAGCCGCACCGGGCAGAGATTGCAAAGCTGATCGTCCGGATCAGCCATCGGGGCCTTGGCATAGGCTCGGCATTGATGCTTGAGGCGGAGCGCCTGGCCGTTGAACGCGGGCGCACGCTGCTCGTGTTAGATACAGCCGTCGAGGGCGGCGCTGCGCCAATGTATGAGGCGTTGGGGTATATTTTGGCCGGGGTGATTCCGGATTATGCGCTAAAGCCGCATGGCGGTCTGACCGGGACCGCGATTTACTGGAAGCGGATCACATGAAGCGTTGGCGTCTCCGGGGCAGTTTCTGGCCACAATTACCGGCTTGACCCGTTTTAATGTTCTGATCCTCGTTGGATATTCTTCCGTTTCAGGCGTCAGCGCAATCATCGTGGCTTTGGCGCCGTCAGTGCGTGGTGGTTTGTCGAGCAGCAGGGCGACGACGCCCTTGAAATCCTCATTGGTGGCGGCCGATCCGCGCTGTTCGCAAAATACACGATCCTTGCGAAAAACTCCTTCCATCATGCGGCAGTCCTTGCCGGTGGCCAGATCGAGCGCCACCTCGCCTGCGCCCTTACCATTTGTGGTCATGGTTGTCGCCGTCGCAATGGAGGACAAGTGGGATAAGGTGAGCGGGCCAATGATCGGCACGGCGCATCCGCTCAACAGCGCCGCAGCCATCAGGAGGCCAAATATCAGATTGAATTTCATGGCCCCCCGCGCGCAATCGCGCCTGCGGCGTATAGATGCAGACTGACAGTTCACCATATCCGTGAACAAAACAATCCGAAAAGCGTGTTTCGGGCATTTCTTTTCCGCGCGCGCTATATCCGGTAGGATTGAAGCGGGCGGTTCCATATCTGGCCATGGACAGGCCGGGATCGGGAGAAATCCATTCAGAAAGGAAAATGTGTCATGAAAATCGATGGCGGCTGTCTGTGCGGTTTGGTCACCTATGAAGCAACTATTGATCCCGAACGGATTTCAATCTGTCATTGTACGGATTGTCAGATAAATTCGGGATCGGCGTTCCGGTGGGGCACAATGGCTGCAAAGGATGATTTCCGGTTAATCACCGGGCAGCTTAAATTTTATGTCAAAACAGCGCAAAGCGGCGCGAAGCGGTCGATGGCGTTCTGTCCCGAGTGTGGAACCCATCTGTATGGCCGGGATGCAACGGACCCGCAATCATACTCGCTGCGCCTTGGCACAGCGAGACAGGCCAAAGAATTGACCCCGAAAATCCAGATATGGTTTCGCTCCGCCCTCGGCTGGCTCAGCGGCATCAACATTAAAGCCAAAATTGATGAACAGCCGCCGATGCCGCGCTGACCTTTGACCAAACGCTGCGCCTCAGGCGTGTCCCGTTGTCTGTTTGGGCCTGTAGGGGGCCTCCAGCTGTTTGATGTCTGCGGCGTTCAATTCAACATCAAGCGCCGCGACCGCATCGTCCAGCTGCGCCATTTTGGACGCGCCAATAATGGGGGCCGACACCGGCTGCTTCGACATCACCCAGGCCAGCGCCACCTGGGCGGGCACGGTGTTATGCGCGCGCGCCACGTTGCCGACGGCGTCAATGATTGGCTGGTCTGTTTCCGGGATAAACCACTGCGCCGCCAGCTCGTCTGTCTGGGCGCGCATGGTGCCGGCCGCACGGCTGCCCGCGAGCAGGCCGCGCGCCAGCGGCGACCAGGGGATCATGCCGATGCCTTCCGCCTTGCATAACGGCGCCATCTCGCGTTCTTCTTCCCGGTACAGAAGATTATAATGGTTCTGCATGGAGACAAAGCGGGCGAAGCCCTCATGCTTTTGAATGGAGAGCGCCTTCATGAATTGCCAGGCGTGCATGCTTGACGCCCCCAGATACAGCGCCTTGCCGGCCCGGACCACATCATTCAGCGCGTCCAGGGTTTCTTCCAGCGGAGTGCGCGGATCGAACCGGTGAATCTGGTACAGGTCCACGTAATCCGTTTGCAGGCGCTTGAGGCTTGCGTCAATCGACGCCATGATATGCTTGCGGGACAGACCCCTTCCATTGGGATCGGAACTCATCGGGCTGAACACCTTGGTGGCGATCACAATATTATCGCGCTCTCCATGGGCCTTGACGGCGCGGCCAAGGATTTCTTCGCTGACGCCGATCGAATAACTGTTGGAGGTGTCAAAGAAGTTGATGCCCAGCTCAAACGCCCTGCGCAGAAACGGCTGGGCCTCCGCATCCTCCAGCACCCATGGGCGCCATTGTTTGGACCCATAGGTCATGCAGCCCAAGCATATTTTCGAAATTTTTAGCCCAGTCGAGCCAAGATTCACGTATTTCATAATCGCCTCCGCTAAGCGCTAACAATGGATTTTGCCATAGACTAGCGCCAATAGGGATGGGTTGGGCACAAAAAAACGGCGGCTAGAGCGCCGCCGTTCAAAATTGCAGGATGAGTTAACGCTATGGCCTGACGAAAGCGTAGCGGGCGCGGCGTTTTCCGAAATAGCCGAGGCCCAGCAGACCGGCGCTCATCAAGGTTATGGATGCGGGTTCAGGAACTTGGATCAGATGGAGAATATCGATGGTGTCCTCGTCCGCCACTACCCATTGCGCGCCCCGGGCATACCAGTCGTCGTCAATCCCGATGGCCGCGAACCTGAAATAATCCGACTGCAAAAAGTCAAAGACGAAGTCGTCCGCGGCGTCATCGGCCACTGTGGCCAGGCCCCGTACGATATCGTAAATATCGACGGTGCAGGTGCGGTCAAAGGGGCCGACACGGCCAGAAGTTGGATTAAAAGGGCTATCCAGTTCACACCCGGCTATACTATCGGCGGTTGCGGAATTGGCGGCTGTGCGGATATTGAAATCTATAAAACTCTCCACCCCCCCGACATCAAATTCATTGCCGCCATAATACAGCCTCGCATTGTCGTTCGAGTTGCCGTTCAGTTCAGCAAACCCGACATCGCCAAAGACGAAATATTGCACGGCGAAATCGAACCCATCGGCAATTGAGAACCGCACCGATTCGTCCTGACGCGCCGCGTCTTCATAGCCGCTGTTTACCGCTGTGGAGGATTCGCTGGACCTGCACCTTGTTCCATTCCAGGTCGAACAGAGATTTATGCCGCGATTGTCGGTATTAACTTCGTTGGCGGCGGTTCTGCGGCTTAATTTCATTTGGTATGAAGGATCGGCCCCGTAATTATCAACAAGATTTGTCCGGAAGCCCTGAATCGCCAGGTTGGCCCCGATTTCGGGCAGCAGGTAAAACGTCATGGGCGCGGTGGAGAGGCTATCAGCGGCCCCAAAAGTCTCTTGATAGGCTGAATCAGCAATCGGGCCATACGGATTGACGGCTGTAAAATCGGAAAGGATCGCGCCAGCCAGAGCGGGTGTTGAAAGCCCCAGGGCAATTGCAAAAATCCCGGCGCTCCCGGCAATTGCCTTCGATAAACCTTTGATTAAATTCATTATTTATACTCCGGTACGTATAGTGGCGGCTAACGCATCTGATTTTCGAGTTGGCGGTGTGGAAAAATTTTATTTAGCAGATTTCTATTATGAGTATGCGCTCTCAATGAAAAAAGGTCAATTCTTCAAAATGGTTAACAGCACAAAGTGTGACATGTGAACATTTTTGGCGTTTCGTTTTCTGGCTGTATCGCTCGGCCAGCGGCGTCATTCTGAGCGAAGCGAGGAATCTCAAGCCTCTGCCGGGGGATTCTTCGCTTCGCCCAGAATGACAAAAGGCTTCGCCCATAATGACAAAAGATATCAGAATGACAAAAGATAACCGGTTAACGCATGATGATTTTAAGCAGACGCGAAAACCATTCTCTCATATGGCATTGCGATGTCCTGCGAAAACTACGAAATTACCTTGTTCGATAATCTCTTCCCCATGGCAATCTGCCCGCAAAAAGTCTTTATTGCAGGGCATTCTTTGCCAGCGTGGAATAATCCTGATACAGGGATGTTCAGTTTGAGAGGCCCCGGCTAGCCGTCAGGGGCGAAGTGATTCTGGGGCACGGGTTTGACCGACATTTTTCGTGAAGTAGAAGAGGACGTCCGCAGCGCCCGGTTAAAGGGCTTGTGGGACCGGTATGGCCTTCTGGTCATCGGTTCCGCGTTTGCGATTGTTGTCGTTACCGGCATCTGGGTTTATTGGCAGGATATGCAGCGGGGTCAGCGCGAGGCTGCTGCGGACCAGTTTCTGGCCGGTGAAAAGCTGTTGCTGGACGGAAAACCGGTTGAGGCGGCGGCGCATTTTGCAGAAATGGCCAGCGAAACGCGGATCGGGGGCTATGCACTGTTGGCGCGCATGAAAGAAGCCGCCGCAAAGGTGGATGCGGGTGACGGACAGGGCGCCGTTGCCGCCTACGACGCACTGGCGGCGGATAGCGCCATGGACCCGCTGTTGCGGGCCGTGTCATCGCTCAAGGCAAGTCTACTGCTGTTTGACACGGCCAGTCCGGATGAGCTGAAACTGCGGCTTAATCCATTGGCCAAAGACGAAAGCCCGGTGCGGCATTCGGCGCGGGAAATGCTGGCTTTTCTGGCGCTGCGCGAAAATTCGATTGATGAGGCGCGCAAACAGTTTCAGATGTTGGCGGATGCGCTGGACGCCCCGCAGGGAATTCGCGCCCGCGCCGCAGAGATTTTACGTACATTGCCGCCAGTCATAGTGGCGGCGCCACCGTCTGCCGGGCCTGTAAAGAAATAATCACCCATGCATATGCGTAAATGGAATATTCGCCGGTCACTCGTGCTGCCCCTGCTGGCGGTGTTTGGGGCCGTCTCCCTTACCGGGTGCGGTTTTTTCAAGGCCTCGGGCGGCCCCAAACTGAAGGGCGAACGCATTTCCGTGCTGGCGCTCGACCAGAAACTGGAAGCCGATCCGCGCATCGGTGAAATCGAAGTGATGGTTCCCAAACCCTATGTGAACGAGGACTGGCCCCAGCCGGGCGGCTATGCCGATCATGCCATGCATCATCTGGCGCTGGCGGAATCGCCTCAAAAAGCATGGAGCGGCGATGGCGGCAAGGGTGCGGGAAGCACCACCCGCATACTGGCCGAGCCGATCATTGCCGGGGGCCGTATATATATTCTGGACGCCCAGTCCGGCATCAGCGCGCTGGACGAGAAAAAAGGCGGCCGCATCTGGCGCACGGTTCTCAAGCCACAGGGTGAAACAGATTTTGGCTTCAGCCTGTGGCCGCCTTCAATTCCTTTTGTCAGCGGGGTGGCTGAAGTGGCGGAGGC
>JBEBFX010000276.1:0-2649 GCA_040081735.1 Alphaproteobacteria bacterium
CGCCCTGCGCGCCACCACGGAAATTCAGGCCCTGGCCAGCTTTACCCAGACCTCGCAGGACTGGATCAAATCCATCGGCGAAAAAGGCCTGACCACGGCATTAACCAACCGCGACGCCGATTTCGGCGATTACCGGGAGACAGGCAAGAAGAAGTGAGGAGACAACTTTCATAGTTAACTTGTCATCCTGAGCCGCAGGCGAAGGATCTCCTTGACGCCAAGAGAGATTCTTCGCTGCGCTCAGAATGACAATTCTGTAGGCCTTAGAGGAATCAAGGCAATGAAAGACAGCGTTAGATACGCAAAATTGTCGAACGGTCCGACTTAGACCAGTGCTATGTCGGCAGCGCGCCGGGATTAATTCTCGGCGGTTGCCACGGCGAAGACGAAAGCCAGGTCTTCAAGCAGTTGTGTGTGATTGTCGAAGAAACCATCGAACTGTTCAGGAATGACAAAAAACCCTTGCCGCCCGCGACCTCTGGCCGTGACTTCGCGCAGGCCTTCCAGGTGAAAGGCGATGGCTTCCTGCATTTGTGTTTCGATTTCTTCGATGCTGGCCCCTGTGGCGACGCAACCCGGAAGGTCTGGCGCATAGGCGGAATAATTGCCTTCGGCTTTTTCGATTACGATGGTGTAGCGCATGTGGACCTCACTGTTGCCAACATAACGTCGTCCTTGTTAAATAGCCAGAAGGCTTAAGATTGTGCATCGCGGGGCAAGCTGCTAGGTTCCCGCCTCGCAGGCTTTGGCGCAGCAGGCCGCCTGCATTACAGACCCCATCAATAACCGGCAGCAGCAGCATGAAAATCAACGGCAACGAAATCCGCATCGGCAATGTCATCCAGCATCAGAATGGCCTGTGGGTGGCGGTCAAGACCAGCCATGTGAAACCCGGCAAGGGGGGCGCGTTTGCGCAGGTCGAACTCAAGAATCTGATCAACGGCACCAAGCTGAACGAGCGCTTCCGGTCCTCGGAAACCGTTGAACGGGTGCGGCTGGATCAGAAAGACTATCAGTTTCTGTTTGCCGAGGGCGAAACGCTGACCTTCATGGATCAGGAAAGTTTTGAACAGATCGAGATTGAAACTGATTTCATTGGCGAACGGGCGGCGTTCCTGCAGGACGGGATGCAGGTGATGGTCGAATCTTTCGAAGGCCGTCCCATCGGGGTGAAGCTGCCCCAGCACGTCACCCTTGAAATCGCCGAGACCGAGCCTACCGTAAAAGGGCAAACTGCGTCGTCGTCCTATAAACCGTCGGTTCTCAGCAACGGGGTGCGCTGCATGGTGCCGCCGTTTTGCGGCGTCGGCGACAGGATCATCGTCGATACCGAAGAAGTCACCTATCTGCGCCGCGCCGATTAAGCCGGGCAAGGGATCAACATATCACCATGGTGCACTCGCCAACACTCAATGTGATGACCGGCGCCGCGCGCAAGGCGGCGCGCGCGCTGGTGCGTGATTTTGGCGAGGTCGAGCAGTTACAGGTCTCGCAAAAAGGCCCTGCGGATTTTGTCACCAATGCGGATCTGAAATCTGAAAAAACCCTGATCCATGAACTGCTGCACGCGCGCCCGGATTATGGCGTGATCGCCGAGGAAAGCGGCGTGAAGCATGGCGCCGATACGCGGCATTACTGGATCATTGATCCGCTTGACGGCACGTTGAATTTCATGCATGGCCTGCCGCATTTTGCGATTTCCATCGGCCTGGTGCGGGCGGGCGAGGTCATCGCCGGGGTCGTTTATAATCCGGTCTCCGACGATATGTATGTGGCGGAAAAAGGCCAGGGGGCCTATCTGAACAGCCGCCGCATCCGGGTATCGGGGCGGCGCGATATGACCGAGGCCATGCTGGCGACAGGCATTCCCTATCATGCGCGGCCCGGCCATGACCGGTTTCTTCAGGAAATGGCGGCGCTGATGCCCGAGGTTGCGGGCATCCGGCGGTTAGGGTCGGCGGCGCTTGATCTGGCCTTTGTGGCTGCGGGCAAGTTTGACGGCTTTTGGGAAAGCCATCTGAAACCCTGGGATATTGCGGCGGGCATCCTGCTGGTGCGCGAGGCGGGCGGCTTTGTGACCGAAATCAATGGCGGCGACAAAATGCTGGAATCCGGTAACGTCCTGGCCGCCAATGACCATCTGCATGCGGCCATCGCCAAACTTTTGCCACCAATTACTGCATGATGCAGTATTGGTGTGAGATGAAGTTTTTGGGGATTCGCCATGTCGGACGAGCAACGCGCTAGACAAAAACCGGGCTGGGTATGGGCGATGGCCTTGCTGGCGGGAGCATTAGCGCCACATCCTCTTAATGCTCAGGAGACGGTGTATATAGGCGGCCGTCAGACGGCGCCGGCGGTCGAGGTTGATCTCTCGGTGCTGGACGGGCGCGCTGCATCCCGCAGGGCGCAGCCGGGTCTGCCGGATCTATTGCCGCCGGATCCTGCCAATGGTCTGAAATCCCGCGCTGCTTCAAGCACGCGCCTCACCAGGCCGCAGGCCCTGGCGCCTGTGCAAACGCCTGTTCCTGCGGCTGTATTAACCCCCTCTGCACAGGTAAAGGCGCCGCCGCCTGCGGCCTCGTCTGCGCTTATCACACCCGCGCCCCTAAGTGCGGGCCTGACCCCGGCGGCCCCCCCCGCCCAACT
>JBEBFX010000118.1:0-10121 GCA_040081735.1 Alphaproteobacteria bacterium
AGCAGTTGGGCGGCCGAGATATTTCCCGCCTTTGAAAAATCGGCGGGACCAAATTCATCGTCCGACAAAACCGCCCCGGTCAAATCCGCGCCACGCAAACTGGCCCCGGTAAAGACGGCGCCGGAAAGCTGCGCGCCGCGTAAATCGGCGCCGCGAAAATTTACCCCGCCAAAATTCACGCCGCGTAAATCCGCCCCGGACAAATCTGCATGTTCAAGATGGAAGCGTGACAGATCCGCGTCGGGCAATTCCAGTCCGGCCAGACGGGTGCGCCGGAGATCGGCAAGATTGCGTAGCGGATCACTGGATGGCAGCAGGCGCGACAAGACGGCCAATGCCGCCACCACGTCATATCCGGGCCGCCGGTTGGGCTTTTCGCAGTCTTCCCCGGCCCATTGCTGCACATAGGCGGCAAGTGTGCCTGTGCATGCCCTTAGATCGCCGCCCTGACGCACCAGACGCTCCAGCGCCAGAATGCCGCCTATGCGCACGGTAGCCTGGCCATGGCCGAGATAGTCCAGCGCGGCCAGAAACGGGTCGTTCCGCTGAGGCGGATCGGGCTGGGCTGCGGCAACTGGCGCATCTGCCGGCGCAGTCATATCCTTGATAATTACAGACGGAGGCGCCACAGAGGCGGCTTCACGGCCGCCGCCGGGGAACAGGACCCAGGCCATAATGACAAGGCACAGGCATAGAACAGCGACGATAAGCCATGCGAGAAGTTTCAACCCTGACAAGGTGTTTTCGTCTGCGGGAATATGCAGCGGCTCTACGTTAAAGCCCCAAACCCCGCCAAGTACGATGGCGGCAATAAACCATGTCCTGTCGCGAAGGGCCGGGTTGAGGATGTATTCAGGCGCCGTTCGCATAGGGTTTTAACGCCGCATGAATAACCCGGTTTACAGGTGTGGGAACGCCGGCCTTCTCCCCCAGCCGCACAACACCCCCTGCAAGCCAGTCCACCTCCAGCCGGCGGCCATGCTCCAGATCTTCCAGCAAGGAAGGTTTCAGCTGCGGCGGCATTTCCTGCACCCTGCGCAGCTGATTTTCGCTATGATTGAGTGGAATCCTGATGCCCATCGCGTGAGCGACAGCTTCGGCTTCGTGCAACGCCTCTGATAACAGATTCAGTGTCACAGGTTCCGAGCGCACAACGCCTATAGGACCGCGCGTCAGCGCCATAACGCCAGAATATCCAGCGACCAGCACAAATTTGGTCCATAAACTGCCGATAATGTCGGGATTGAAGCGGGCCTCGACATTGGTGTCCGCAAAAGCGTCCATCAAGGCCTGGGCGCGCGGCGTCAACTTCCCGTCCAGTTCGCCAAAATCAATATGTCCGGTTTGACCCACATGCCGGATCAGTCCTGGCTCAACGATGTTGGCGGAAACATAGGATGATCCGGGCAATATCCGGGAACGGTCAATTTCCGGCGCCAGCATATCCACGACCTCAACGCCATTTTGCAACGTCAGAACAAAGGTGTCCGGTCCCAGCAAAGACGCCAGCAGGGGTTTTGACCCGGCCACATCATAGAGTTTGACACAGTACAGCACGGCGTCTACCGGGCCGATAGTTGCCGGATCGTCCCCAACGATAATAGGATTGATGGCAAAATCCCCATCCGGAGATTCCACCCGCAATCCTTTGGCGCGCAAGGTTTCAAGTGTGCGCCCGCGCGCAACATACGCGACATAATGACCCGCAAGTTCAAGCTTGCCGCCGAAATAGGCCCCCATTCCCCCCGCGCCAAAGATGGCAAATCGCATCGCGCCCACTCCTGTTCCTGATTTCGGGACAGATTAGCACGCCATGCATCGATGGCAAATTCCGAATCCGGCGGGCGGGCAAACACGTGGATGGCCGTATTCAGCCAGCGGATGGGCCTGACCGGCTTTTCAGCCAGGTTTGCGCGGCTGCAACCACTTCCTGTTCTAAGCCCGGCGGCTTGCGCGCAATCAGCCACAAAAGCAGCAGCACGCCAGCATATACAAGACCGCCGGCGGCGCAGCGCAACGCCAATCGCAGCGCAACCGGTATATCCATGCTGGGTGGCAGGACGTAAAGCAGCACGCAGGCCATTGCGGCTACGGCTAAGACCGGGCGCCAGAAAGCCTTCAGGGTTTCCATAAAACTTATTGAAAGTACAATCTGGGCAGCGGTCAAGGCGACAGGAAGCACGGCCAGGGTCGTTAACAACCGCACCCAGGCAATATCCGTCATGCTGGAAAATTGATCGCGGAAGAAAAACAGCGACCCCAGCAAAAGGGTTAATTGCAGACATACGATGCCCGCTGAAAGCAGGGACTTCCCGATAGCCTGCAAAGCCAGGGTAGCCATGGAATTTATAGCGGCGATCCCGGACGCCATGGAGATCAGAACAACGACCGGAATCATCGGGATCCATTGTTGCCCATAGATCAGGCGCACAGCATCGCCCGCCACCAGGGCAAAGCCGATACTGACTGGCAGGCAGACGATGGCGGCGGCCGACAAGATTTTGGTAAATGCATAGGCCAGCGCCCTCGGCTGGTCGAGAAGCCGCGCATAGGCAGGGAAAAGCGCACGGTCAAGAACCGAAAATAATTCAACCGTCGGCATGCGGGCCAATTCAGCACCCACATGGTAATGGCCGACTTCGGTGGTTTTCCCGAAGGCGGGGATAAAGAAATAGTCAGCGCGCATAGTGCCGAAGATCGCCAGCTTTTCCAATACTACCCAGCCGGAGAATGCCCATACTTCGTAGATTTTCTTAAAGCAGATACGCGGCCGGTAGTCGTGCAGAAGATAGCTGGCGATAATCATGCCTGCGTAACCCATAACCGATCCGATCACGAGGGCCCAGTAATTGCGCAGGTACAACGCCAGGGTAATGGTGATGACGGCGGGAATTACCTTTTCCAGGATGATATAATTGTAACTCATACTGAAGTTGAAATCTTTCCGGTAGAGCGCCATGCCGATGTTTTCAAAGCCGATCATGAGCACCCGTATCGACATGACGTGCACCAGCGTCAGCGCCCTGGGTTCATTGAAATAGCTGGCGACCAGCGGCGCCGAAGAAAACACGGCGGCGCCCAGAAAAAGATTGATTATGATTGAGGCTGTCCAGGCAGAATCCATGAAGGCGCGATCCAGGTTCTGCTTTCTAATGACGGCCAGATTTTGCGCCTCCCGGCCGATGGTCTCGGCAAGACCAATCAGCAGCGCGCAGATGGCCACCAGACCAAAATCTCCCGGGGCCAGCAGGCGGGCCAGCACGATCGTGCTTAAGATGCCAATACCGCGCACTGACCAGCGGGCGAAGAATATCCACAGTCCGCCCTGCGTGATCGCCTGTCTGAGATTGACTTCCTTCTGCGCCGCAGGCTCAGCCGGTAATTCGGTGTTCATGTTAATTCCCAATGCGGCGCAATAAGAAGCCTGTTACTGAACTGATCATAATCGCGTTTAGATATGCTGAATGATTGCCTGGCGGGAAAAGGTTACCGCCCTCGAAATGGTGTCACGCCAGACCGCCCATCCTGCAGATGAGATTCCAGCATTTTTCATCCACCGGCGTCACCGACAGGCGGGATTGACGCACCAGAGCCATATCCTGCATTGCAGGTTCCGCCTTGATTTGCGTCAGTGTCACGGGAACCGGCAAGGGTTTCACGGCGCGCACGGTGACCAGACCAAATCGCCCGGCCGCATCGGTTGGGTCCGGGTGATGTTCACGGATGACTTCAACGATGCCGACGATACTTTTTTCATCTACGGAATGATAGAAAAAGCCCAGGTCGCCTTTGCGCATGGCCTTCATATTATTGTTGGCCTGATAGTTACGCACGCCGTTCCACGCCTCACCTTTGGCGCCGCGTTTGACCTGTTGTTCCCATGACCAGGCGCCTGGTTCTGACTTGAATAGCCAAAAGGCCATTTAATTCAGGCTTTTGGCAGGTTTGGATTGCCAACCGTCCAACGCCAGGCGCGGACAATTGTGCTTTCAAACAGACCGGCCTTGACGTACGGATCATCGTCCATCCAGGCGCGGGCCTGTTCAATGGTATCGGTTTCGAGCACCAGCATGCCGCCCGCCATGGCTTCCCCGTCGGCGCCCAGCAGCGGGCCGCCCATCCGCACGCAGCCTGAGTTTTTTACATAGTCCAGATGGGCCGGACGGGTCGCCATACGAAGCGCCAGGCTGTTGGGCTTGTCTGTATAATAGACCAGAAAGTGCATGGGAATCCTCCTTGAGTTGCCAGTCTATCATGTCTCAGTGCTGACGGGCCGCGCAAGTAAATCATTAATCACGGCGTCTATGACCGCGCCATTATTCAAGATTGCGTCAACGGCGTTACAGATTGGCATGTCAATATGGGCGGACCGGGCCAGCTGAACGGCGGCGCCGGCCGTGCTCGCGCCTTCAAACACCCCCGTTGAGCTGGCGATGATGCCGGAGAGGGTTTCACCCTGACCCAATCGCAAACCCAGGCTGAAATTACGTGACTGGCGGCTGTTGCATGACAGCGCCAGATCGCCTATCCCCGACAGGCCCATCATGGTCTGCCAATGGCCGCCCAGCTTGACCGCCAGACGGGTCATTTCAGCGAGGCCGCGCGTCATTAAAGCGGCGCGCGCGCTTTCGCCCAGACCGCGGCCTTCAGTAATGCCGCCGGCGATGGCGATTACATTCTTGAGCGCGCCGCTGATTTCCACCCCAATAATGTCTGATGAGAGATAGGGCCGGAAGCTTAGTGTCCCGACAGCCTGCACAAGGGCAGCGCCAATAATGCTGTCTGAACAGGCCAGCGTTACCGCTGTGGGGCGGCCGCTGGCAATATCGGCTGCAAAGCTTGGCCCCGACAATATCGCAACCGGGTGATCCGGGGCAATCTCGCCTGCCACCTGATGCATTAACATATGTGTGCCGGTCTCGACACCCTTGGCGCATATCAGTAAGGGTGAGCCAGCCCGCAAATGCGGAACCATTGCGGTCAGCGTCTGCCGTATGAATTGGGCGGGAACCGCCAGCAAAATGGCGTCGGCCTTCCCCGCAATAGCTAATTCGGTTGTCGCAATGATGGTTTCGGGCACAACAACGCCCGGCAGATAGGCTGGGTTGGCGTGCGTGGCGTTGATCGTCTCGACGAGGGTGGAATTACGCGCCCACAGATGCACATTGCGCCCGGCGCGGGCGGCCACGCAGGCCAGGGCCGTGCCAAAACCCCCGCCGCCAATAATAACGATCTGGCTAAACCGGGTCACGGCTGCGCCTTTTTGTGGAAAAATGATGTAAATATGACCATATGAATAAATAATTTATTGATTGTTCAGTCTTTACGATTATGATCGTGATTGGAGGAAGCGTGTCAATGATAATGCCCGTTGAAACGGACATACGCACGAAAATTATCGGCGCGGCCTACAAGCTGATTGCCCGGTACGGCTATGGCAAGACCACCATGGCTGATCTGGCGGAGGCGTGCGGCATGTCGCCCGGTAATCTATACCGCTACTTCCCTGGCAAACTTGACATTGCCGAACAGCTGGCCCAGCACGCATTCGATGAAGAAGAAGCGGCCCTGCGTGAAGTGGTGCGCAAACCCGGCCTGAGCGCCTCGGAAAAGCTGAAACTGTTCTTTTGCACCCAATTGCGGGTTACCCATTCGAAGTTGAACGAAGATTCGAAAATCTTTGAAATTGCGCAGATTATTACACGCGAGCGGCCCCTTTTGGCGAATCAGAACCTGGCCCGCGTTCGCGCCCTGATAGCGGAAATTCTGGCGGCGGGCAATGCGGCGGGTGAATTCGATATACCCGATGTAGTCAGCGCCGCCGAAATGATTCAGTGCGCCACCATGAAATTTCATTACCCGCAATTATTTACCAAATTACCTCTTGAGGAACTGGAACGCGAGCAACGCGGCGTTCTCGGCCTGGTTCTTGGCGGAATTTCACACGCCAGTCCGGTGCAATCTTCGGCAAAAGGCGCCCTTCCCGGATAGATTTCCGGCCTGCCCATTGCCCAATGTGAATATTTTTTTACACATTCAGAATACAACACCTCATGTTTCTACCCCGAAACGGCCCGATCTGTCTGTTTTATATAATTTTTACTTTTTATTTTCAATCACTTAGTCAGATAACTCCGCAGCCTCGCCGCGCCGCGTAAATTGCCGGGACAGCAGGGTAAAAAAAATGCAAAAAATAATGAATATTTTTAATTTCATTCATTGTTTTTTTAAAATGGATGCCCTATATAGAATTCATGGCAGCAAATGCTGCGGCGCTCAGGGAATACACCGCAGCGCAAAAATGGAAAAACCTGCCAATGGAGGGCGACATGCTTAGAAAATTTTCGAATATTGATGCCGATCAGACCTTTGGAAAACTGTTCAGTTTTGGCATCTCGATGTACGCGATCGCGCTGCTGGCGCAGGTGATGCAGAGCTATAGCCTGGTGTAAGGCCGGGAGAATTTGCGGCAACGCAACATGGAAGGATACAGAAAATGAAACACTACATCATTCAGAGCCGGTTCGAGGAACTGGCGGTTAACGCGGGCCGTGCGGCCCTGGTGGTTTATGCCATCGCCGCACTATTGCAGGGAATGGGCGGGGTCGTGGCCTGACACGGCCACCACCCGTCAGCATAATTCAAGAAGGAGTGTGTCATGTCTAATTTGGGGACAAAATTGAGTGAAATTTTAAGGGCGTCAGTGCCGGTAGTTATGGGCGGCGTGTTGTGGAGCTATATCGCCGCCGCCATGTTGTACGGCACCCTTCAGGCCTGGTCGGCCTAAACCTTAACCTTCGCGTGCCCCTCCCCCCCCTCGGGACCGAAGGAAACTGTAACGCCGGAGTGGATACCCGCTCCGGCGTTTTTTTGTCTGTTGCTTTTGTTCAGGCCTGCTGGAGCAGATCGCGATGTGAACGAATATTGCGCCTGCCGGGAAAAATAAGGTCAAACATTGCGCTAGCCGGGAAAGACGGCGTTTGATAATGTCCCCGTCATGAGGGCCTTAGGGAACAAGATCCTTTTTCATCTTTTTCACCCATTGGACAGGACGGAGAATATCATGGCCGCCAAGACACTCGAAGACTGGCAGAAATTGCGCGATGGCCTGAGCTATCGCAATCAGGCGTTTATCGATGGCAAATATGTTGACGCTGTTTCAGGAAAAACCTTTGAAAACACCAGCCCGATTGACGGTCGCGTGCTTGTCAATGTGGCTGAATGCGACAAGGCGGACGTTGATCTTGCCGTAAAGGCCGCTCGGCGCGCCTTCGAGGCCGGTAAATGGTCGGAATCCTCTCCCGCCTACCGCAAGTCGGTGTTGCTGAAGCTGGCGGCGCTGGTCCGGGAAAATTCGGAGGAACTGGCCCTGCTGGAAACCCTGGATATGGGCAAGCCGGTGATGCAGGCCAAAAATCTGGATATGTATGGTGTCGCCAATAATTTTCAGTGGTATGGCGAAGCCATTGACAAGGTCTATGACGAAATTGCCCCGACCGGCCCCGCCGGACTTGGTTTGATCACACGCGAGCCTGTGGGCGTTGTTGGCGCCGTGGTGCCGTGGAATTTTCCGCTGATGATGGCCGCGTGGAAGCTGGCGCCGATGCTGGCCACCGGCAACAGTGTGGTTCTCAAGCCTGCCGAACAATCCCCGCTGACAGCCATCCGTCTGGCCGAGCTGGCGATGGAAGCGGGTCTTCCCGAAGGCGTGCTGAACGTTCTGCCGGGCTTTGGCGAAACCGCCGGCCAGGCGCTTGGCATGCATATGGATGTGGACGCGATCTCGTTCACCGGATCGACCGAGGTTGGCAAATATTTCCTGCAATATTCCGGCAAGTCTAACATGAAGGCGATCTGGCTGGAATGCGGCGGCAAATCCCCCAACATCATCATGAAAGACGCACCAAACCTTGACGCCGCCGCCCAGGCGGCCGGCATGGCGATCTTTTTCAATTCCGGTCAGGTGTGCCTTGCCAGCTCGCGTCTGCTGGTGGAAGAAGGCATCAAGGACGAATTCCTGGAAAAAGTGAAGGAAGTCGGCCTGAAAATGCAGCCTGGCGATCCGCTGGATCCCAAGACCACGATGGGGACCATGGTTGACAAGTCCCAGACCAAGCGCGTGATGGCTTATATCGAAGCCGGTCAGAAAGAAGGCGCGAAGCTGGTCATGGGCGGCAAGCAGGTGCGCCAGAACACCGGCGGCGAATATATCGAACCCACAATCTTCGACAATGTGAAGAACAGCATGACGATTGCCCAGGAGGAAATTTTTGGCCCCGTGCTGTCGACCCTGACCTTCAAGGATACCGAAGAAGCGCTGAAGATCGCCAATGATTCGATCTATGGCCTCTATGCAAATCTGTGGACCAACGATCTGACCAAGGCGCACAAGATGGCCCGCAAAATCCGCGCCGGTTCTGTGAACATCAACAATACCGGCGGTGGCGGCCTGGTCATGCCGTTCGGTGGCTACAAGCAATCCGGCATCGGCCGCGACGGTTCGTTGCACGCCCTGGAAAAATTCACCCAGATCAAGGCGACCTATATCGCCCTGGGGTGAAATTGTGAACTAATTTCAAAGGCTGGTTCCTGTTGGGACCGGCCTTTGGCTTGTCTTGCGCCAAGCCGCTTGCAGCCCCGCAGGTCAGCGGCTATAACCCACAGCTCGCATCGGCCCAGCGTGGAACGCGCGTGGCCGATTATCGGAGTGTAGCTCAGCCTGGTAGAGCACTACGTTCGGGACGTAGGGGCCGGAGGTTCAATTCCTCTCACTCCGACCATCCGCCTTCGCTGATTTTGGCTTTGCAAAAATCTGGCTACGGCGTGATTGGGTGCAACCCAAGCACGCCGTAGCGTGTGAAGCGGACGCCACGGCGACGCCCAAAGGGCGAAGGCGGGCTGGATGACATATGTTTACATGCTTCAAAGTGAAGCGAACACAGCCAGATATTATGTGGGTTGTACGCACAACCTCAAGAAGCGATTTGAAGAGCGCAACAATGGGCAATCTGCACACACCAGGAAATTTCTTCCTTGGAAGCTTGTTGGATATATGGCTTTCACGGATCATGAAAAAGCAGATAATTTTGAATCATACTTAAAAACTGCATCAGGCGGAGCATTTGCAAAGAAGCATTTTTAGGCAGATTATATGGACATTGTTCAATTCTGACGGGATCGGATTTAGGATTCCCAAATCAGTTTTCATATGATTCAGGATACTGGCTGGGCAGGAGGCCAGTATGAATGACCAAACCCTGTTCTGAGGATTTACGGAATCGTTTGATTGCGGCGGTTTTGGAAGGGATGCCGCGCCGTGCGGCGGCTGGTTTTTATCGGCGAGACGCGGGCTAAAACCAGCATAGCCCGCACCCATGGCCGCTGCCGCCGGGGACAAAGCTGCACAGTAAAGAGCCGCATGGCCACTGGCTGACAATGACCTTCCCCGGACCTTCCCCGCGGCGCTCCGCCATGACCGGATCGATGCGCCTTGCGTTCTCGATGGACCGGTTAACAGTGTCAGCTTCCCTGCTTGCGTGGAACAGCTGCTGGTCCCAACGCTCAAACCAGGTGACATCGTTCGGCGGGAAAACGATTCACTGGATCGTTTTCTTGTCCGCCTCACCATGGACAATCTCAATAGCCGCAAGGGAGCCGCCGTGCGCAAAGCCATACGGACAGCAGGCGCCAGGCTCTGGTTCCTCCCAGCCTGTCCGCCAGACCTCAACCCAGTCGAACAGGTCTTTTCTAAACTCAAACGCCTGCTGCGATCTGCGGCTGAAAAATCAGCCGAGGCTGTCTGGCGGCGCATCGGAAAGCTTCTGCTACACTTCCCGCCACACGAATGCACAAACGATCTCAGAAACTCCGGATACGACGCATCTTGATCGGATAAAAGTCTAGCTGTAACGTCTCAATAGTTTGTTCACGGGGGAACTGTGAGGTATGTGAGTTTTGCGGCAAACCACAAGCTTCAGGGGTTCCCCCATGAACGCGCACAAGAATGCCGGAACAACACCGATTTTGCGATCCTGCTTGTTAAACGGCGCGAGGCAGGCGAAACGCCGCGCTCCATAGCAGGCGTTTAGCAGGCTGCTGAAAAACCCTTCTATTTGTCATCC
>JBEBFX010000004.1:0-35078 GCA_040081735.1 Alphaproteobacteria bacterium
GCGCGGCAGTGAGGGGCAATGCGCGCCCGGGCATCTTGATGCTGGATGACATGGTGGGATTCCTTCAATGTTTGCAATTTGCGGCTCGCAATGACGCGGTGGTGACGGATGTGATTAAACTTAAAATCATCACGTTCTATAGACTGGCCAGATATTCCCGCAGACCCTCCTCAAGGCTGATGCGTGGCGCAATTCCCAGAATCTGCTGTAACCGGGGGGCGGCGCCGATGCTCATTTTTATGTCGCCGGTGCGCGCCCCCTCCCAGGTGATCTGCGGCGCGGCGTTGCCGCAAATCCGGGCAATGGTCTGGGCCAGTTGCAGCACTGTGGTCCCGTTTCCGGTGGCGATGTTCATGACTTGCGCCCCCTGCCAGGGCTGGGCCATGGCGCGCTGTAAAATCTGCACGACATCGCGCACGTAAATAAAATCCCGGGTCTGCTGTCCGTCGCCAAAAATCTTTACGCCCTGCGCCTTGCGCAGGCGATCGGCAAAAATCGACACCACCCCGGCATACGGGTTATCGGGATGCTGGCGCGGCCCGTAGACGTTGAAAAACCGGAACCCGCGCGTCGGAACCCGGTGCACTTCCCATGCGACATAGCCATGCTGTTCGCAGCCAAGCTTGTCCGCCCCATAGGCGGTCAGCGGCAGCACCGGCGCGGCTTCATCCAGCGGAATATAGGCTGGCGCGCCATAGACGGCGGCCGAGGACGCATACACCACAGGGCGTGGACCGTGTTCCGCCCCGGCCCGCGCGTGATCAAAAACATTGATCGCGCCGGTCAGATTAACATCATGGGTGCGCCGCCATTCTTCGTTGGAACGGGGCACCGACGCGATGGCGGCCAGGTGAAAGCATCCCTCCATCCCCGCCATCGCCGCGCCAACCGTGGCGTGATCGGCAACGTCGCCCTCCTGCAATTCAACGCCTGCGGGCAGATTGTCCGTCGTGCCGGTTGACAGATCGTCCAGCACCCTCACCCGATGCCCGGCGGCCAGCAGCGCATCCACAAGATGAGAGCCGATAAACCCGCAGCCGCCCGTAACCAGATAAATCGCCATTGATTGTTCCTGAATTGCTAATAACCCGGCAAACCATTGCGCGCCAGCAGGGCGGAGACAAATTGTGACGGCACGGCGAAGGTGAACCCGGTCGGGGCCTCAATCGCGGACGCCTGGTTCTTGTCGCGCACGGCGACGCTCTGCACAACGCCCAGAACCTGATTGTTGACCGGGTTATATAGCGGGCTGCCGCTGTTGCCGGGATAGGCGTTGGTGTCGATCTGATAGACAATGAACGAGGCGCGCAGCCGCCGCACCCGGTCCGCCGTTAACTGGCCCTGGGAATAGGCGGCGAAACTGCGTTCCTTGACCGCCGAAATAATACCCTCATGGGTGATCGGATAAA
This sequence comes from Alphaproteobacteria bacterium, assembly GCA_040081735.1. GTDB lineage: Bacteria > Pseudomonadota > Alphaproteobacteria > UBA11222 > UBA11222 > UBA11222. Next base: position 1,410 of record JBEBFX010000004.1, read on the forward strand.
GCCCCAGCAGGCTGCCCAGCGGATAACCGGTGATGGCGGTGCGTGTGCCTTCCGGCGCCATGGTTTTGGCCAGCGCCAGCGGCGGCAAATTTGATTTACCGACAATCCGCAGCAGCGCCAGATCGTGTTCTGTATCCTCCGCCACGACATCCAGTTCATAGGTTTTGACATTGGCCTCAATGCCGTAAAAAGCGCGCAGGGATTCCTGGGTTTTTGCGTTGAGTTTTTTTGGCAGAACATGGGCGTTGGTAATGATGTGATTTCCAGCGGCGACAACAAAGCCGGTGCCCATCAGGCGCACCGGCGGCTGCGCCAGTTCCTGATAGGTGCCAATGGCGACGACGCTGCGGCGCACCTGTTTGATCGCGTCAACCAGATCGGCGGCATGTGACGCGCCAGACAAATTAATAATCAGCAGGCTGATGAAGACGGCGAAATATTTCATGCGGCTCCCAGCTCTTTGCGCAAAAACGCTTCCAGCATCAGCAGCAGCCACAATACAGGGCTGTGATCAAAGCGTCCCGATTGATGCTCATCCACCAGCTGGATCAATGCGGCGGGATTAAAATAACCGCTGCCGGCCAATACCGGCCCCCCAACCGTTTCCCGCAGTTTTTGCCGCAGGGGCCCGCGAAACCAGGCCGCCAGCGGAATCGAAAAGCCCTGTTTCGGGCGGTACAGAATATCCTCTGAAACATACGGCTCGCAGGCCTTTTTCAGCAGATATTTGCCCACGCCGCCATGCAGTTTCTGATCGGGGCTGATCCCGGCCGACCATTGCGCAAACCGGAAATCCAGCATGGGGCAGCGCACTTCCAGCGAGTTCGCCATGCTGGCGCGGTCCACCTTGGTCAGTATATCCCCCGGCAGCCAGGTTTTGATATCGGCGTATTGCGCCTGCGCCAGCACGTCATCGGTGTCCGCCGCCTGCATATGCGCGGCAATAACGCCGGAGGGATGATAGCCCTGCAAATTTGCGGTTTGCGCGGGACTTCGCAGCCGCGCGCGCATGGCGTCATTGAGCACCGAGACGCTGGCGAAAAATCCGCCGGCCGAATCAGCGGCCAGTTCCTGAAAGGTATTTTTGGCCCTCAAAAATCGCGGCGCCCAGTCCAGTTTGGGATATATCGCGCCCAGGGCGCCAAAGACTGCCTTGCGGACGGACAACGGCAGGCGGGCGCGCAACTGTTCCTGACGGGCATGAAACAGATACCGGCGATAGCCCGCGAATAATTCATCGCCGCCATCGCCTGACAACGCCACCGTCACATTTTCGCGCGCCAGCGCGCACAGCCGGAAGGTGGGCATGGCCGAACTGTCGCCAAACGGCTCGTCGTAAAAATCGATCAGTCTGTCAACCAGATCGATGCTGTCCGGGTCCACGATGCGGCTGTGATGGTCGGTGTGATAACGGGTGGCCATCTGTTGTGCATAACCGGTTTCGTCAAAGGCCTTGTCGTTGAAGCCCATGGAAAAAGTTTTAACCGGCGTGCTGCTTAAGCCCGCCATCAGGGCGACAATGCAGGACGAATCCACGCCGCCGGACAAAAACGCCCCCAGCGGCACATCGGCGATCATGCGCAAATCCACAGCTTCGCGAAGCTGCGCGATCAATTCTTCCGCCGTGGCCTGACGTGTATCGGCCATATCGGCAAATTTCACATCCCAATAGGCGTCGATTTTCGGGGCCGCGTCGCCGCGCCGCCACACCAGACGATGGGCGGCGGGCAGTTTCGAGATGTTTTTATAGATGCTGCGCGGATCGGGAATATAGCCATAGGCCAGATATTCCTCGATCGCCAGCGGGTCGATAACGCGCGCAAGCCCCGGATAGGGCAGCAGCGATTTCAGTTCCGATCCAAAAATAAACGCGCCGTCCGCCAACGTGCTGTAATGCAGCGGCTTTTTGCCCATGGGGTCGCGCGCCATGAACAGGGTTTCGCTGCCCACATCATACAGCGCAAAGGCAAACATGCCCCTGAAATGCTGAACGCAATCGGCGCCCCATTGCCGCCAGCCATGCAGGATGACCTCCGTGTCGCTGTTGGTCTGAAAATGGCAGCCCAGCGCCTCCAGCTGCTGCTTCAGGGCGCGGTAATTATAGATTTCACCGTTAAAAGTAATGCCAACGCCGCCATCCGCCGTCAGCATCGGCTGTTGCCCAGCGGCAAGATCAATGATTGACAGCCGCCGGTGGCCAAAGCCCAGACCAGGCTGATCCCACAGGCCAAAGCCGTCCGGCCCGCGGTGAAACTGGGTGTCGTTCATCCGCGACAGCAGTTCCCGGACGATGGGACGTTTGTCCCGGCTATGAAAAATTCCAACGATTCCGCACATACAAGCGCAATATCTATCCGGATTGCATCACCCAATTCAATCTGGACAGATAAAATTGCGCGATATCAAATTGTTAGCGCGGTGTCAGGTCTCCTGACGCTGCTCTGGTGGAATATGCAGGCGTGACGGTAAATTGTCTATGAATTCAGGCCGATGAATGTCATTTCATTCCTGTGACCATCAAAATTGCGCCTTTCGCAGCCTGGCCGCGTTGAGTATCACGCTGACCGAACTTAGCGACATGGCGGCGGCGGCCAGCACCGGGCTCAGAAGTAGGCCAAAGAACGGATATAAAACCCCGGCGGCGACCGGTACGCCAATGGCGTTGTAGGCAAAGGCAAAAAACAGATTTTGCCGGATATTGTTCATCACGGCCCGGGACAGATGGCGCGCCGCCAGAATGCCGTGCAAATCACCCTTGACCAAGGTTATCCCGGCGCTTTCGATGGCCACATCCGTACCAGCGCCCATGGCGATGCCTACATCGGCGCTGGCCAGCGCCGGCGCGTCATTGACCCCGTCACCGGCCATCGCCACTATGCGCCCTGCGGCTTTGAATTTCTGGACGATGCGCGCCTTGTCCTGCGGCAGAACATCCGCCTCAACGTCATCAATGCCCAACAGGGCGGCGACCGACTGTGCGGTGCGCCGGTTATCACCGGTCAGCATGACAATGTGAACGCCATCGGCGCGCAGAGCGGCAATTGCCGCCGGGGTTGTTGTTTTCAGCGGATCGCTGACGGCGATCAACCCGGCCGCCCTTCCGTCAACCGCCAGCAGGACAACGGTGGCGCCCTGCGCGCGCAGGGTTTCGCCCGCCTGCGCCAGCGACGGGATTTCAACGGCTGCGGCGCCCAGCAAGCTGGCGTTGCCCAGCAATACCAGATGTCCATCGATGACGCCGCGAACGCCTTCGCCAGAGGGTGAATCAAAGCCGCTGACTTCGGCGAATGTGATGCGGCGCTTACGCGCCTCCGCCATGATGGCTGTTGCAATCGGGTGCTCACTATTGCGTTCCAGACTGGCGGCAAGCCGCAAAACGTCGTCACTGGAAAAATTTTGCGTCCCTTCAATATGGGTTACGCTGGGCTTTCCCTGCGTCAGCGTGCCGGTTTTGTCGATCATCAGCGTGTCCACTTTTTCCAGCCGCTCCAGCGCTTCGGCGTCCCGGATCAGGACGCCACAGGAAGCGCCGCGCCCGACGCCCACCATGATCGACATCGGCGTCGCAAGGCCAAGCGCACAGGGACAGGCAATAATCAGCACCGACACTGCGGAGATCAGCGCATATCCCAGCGCCGGTTCCGGTCCCCAGAAACGCCAGGCGATAAAGCTCAGAGTAGCGATCACAATAACTGCGGGCACAAACCAGCCCGACACCTGATCAACAAGCCGCTGAATTGGCGCACGCGAACGCTGGGCGTTTGACACCATCTGCACAATGCGCGCCAGCAGCGTGCCGGGGCCTACGCGATCCGCGCGCATGACAAATCCGCCCGTCTGGTTGATTGTGCCTGCGCTGACCGGATCGCCCGGCTGCTTGGTCACGGGCATCGGCTCGCCGGTAATCATGGATTCGTCCATGGCGCTGCGCCCTTCAATGACTTCGCCGTCAACCGGCGCTTTCTCGCCGGGCCGCACCCGTAACCGGTCACCGGGCTGAACGGCGTCCAGCGGCACCTCCTGCTCGTTGCCGTCGGCATCTATGCGCAGCGCCGTTCGCGGCGTCAGATCAAGCAACGCGCGGATCGCGCCGCTGGTGGTTTCACGCGCCCGCAGCTCCAGCACCTGACCCAGCAGCACCAGTGTGACAATCACCGACGCCGCTTCAAAATACACGGGCGCCAGGCCATGGGCCGTCAGCATGGCCGCTGGAAAAAAGCCCGGCGCAAAGGCCGCGGCGACACTGTATATCCATGCGGCGCCGGCGCCGATGGAGACCAGGGTAAACATGTTCAGTGCGCCCGTTATCAGCGATTTGCCGCCGCGCGCAAAAAATGGCCACCCGGCCCATAACACCACAGGGGTCGCCAGCAGAAATTGCGTCAGGATTGACGCGCGCATTGATATCAATGCCTGCATGTCAAACATATGCCCGCCCATTTCGAGCGCCACCACGGGCGCTGTCAGCAGCGCGCCTATCCAGAACCTGCGCTGCATGTCGGCCAGCTCGGGATTTTTAACCGGCCCTGCCGAAATCTGCACCGGTTCCAGCGCCATGCCGCAAATCGGACAGCCGCCCGGCCCGATCTGGCGCACCTCCGGGTGCATCGGGCAGGTATATTCCCTATCCCCGGCGAACGGCGCCTGCGCGGAGGCAGACGCGGGCGGGTTCAGATAATGCCCTGGATTGCGCTGAAATATTTCCTGACATTTCGTTGAGCAGAAATAATAAATTTCTGCTTTATGCCGGGCGGTATGTGGCGCGTCGGCTGTTTTTATCGTCATTCCGCAAACCGGGTCTTTGGCCAGCGCATTGTTTACCCTGCCATCTGCAAAATGATGTGCGTGCGCATGATCAGCCATAGAATCGCCTCTTTCTGCCGTTACTCGACGAAGTACAGATATAGCGATACAGACCCCTCAATATAATGATCCGGATCAAATCAGATGAAGCCGGTCCGCCGTATCATGTCATCGCTTTGAATGTTGCACTACCCTTACGAAGGAGAATGCCGGATGAAGAACCTGTTGCGCGCTAACCTCACGCCTATGATTGCCCTTGGCTTGCTCCTCTCCGGCCCGGTAGCGGCGCAACCGGACGACCCGCACCATCCCGTGCAAACATTTAACAAATTTATCCCGCCTGGCATGATGGGGCAGATGCCCATGATGGATGGCGGCATGATGATGCCGATGATGGGCGGCGGCATGATGGGCATGATGATGACCCATACGGATGGATATTTCGCCTTTCTGAAAACCGAACTGGCCATAACCGCCGCTCAGGAAACGGTCTGGAGCGCCTTTGCGGGACAGTTAAAAGAACAAATCGGGCAGCACAGCTCGGCCATGCCAATGATGACGCCGCCGCCGGATGCAAAACCGCTCACCTGGATAGACCGTCTGACAGAGAGCGAAACCCGGATGAGCACGCATCTGGAGGCGATGAAAAAAATCCATCCCGCCGCCGCCGCGTTGTATGAGGCGCTAAGCCCGGAGCAGAAACTAAAAGCCGATGCGCTTATGCCCGGCGGTATGGGCATGCACATGGGCGCCATGAAAATGGGCGGTATGCACGGGGGCAAGTAATACCAATTCTCATAATCCTTGCCCCGTTGTCATTCCGAGCGCAGCGAAGAATCTCAAACTATTTCAAACAGATTCTTCGCTGCGCTCAGAATGACAAATCATAAATTATAACCGTAGGCGTTACATCTGCCGGTTATGCTTCCCGCCTGAACGCATTGCGTCCTACATCGGGATTGACACCTTGCCCAGCCGCGCGGTCAGTTTGCGGTTTTCACGGTAATCCACCGGCACGGCAATGATCGCCGGGCCCGGTTGTTTGAAGGCTTCTTCGAGCGCCGGGGTCAACTGATCCGCAGCGGTCAGTGTTTTGCCCCACATGCCGAACGCTTTGGCGAGCAACTCGAAATCCGGATTGCCAAACTCGAGTTTGGAATGGCGGCCATCAAAGGCGTCCTGCTGCTTCCATTTGATCAGGCCATATTCGCCATCAACCCAGACCATGACGACAATATTGAGCTTGTAGCGCACCGCTGTTTCAAGTTCCTGCACGTTCATCAAAAAGCCCGCATCGCCATTGATGCTGAGCACTTTTCTGTCGGGCAAGGCGAGTTTTGCGCCGATGGCGCCGGGCAGGGAAAACCCCATCGAGCAGAACCCGTTCGAGATCAGGCAGGTATTCGCCCCCTGACTTTGATAGTAGCGCGAAATCCACATTTTATGCGCGCCCACATCGGACAGCACAATATCGTCCGGACCCATGAATTTACGCACATCCCAGAGAATTTTCTGCGGCTTGACGGGAAAGCCGGTGTCGTCCTTTTCCGCCGCAAAATCCGCCGCCATGGTGTCGCGCAGCTTTTTACGCGAAGTGATGTCGAACAGGGGCAGGCGGTCCTCGGCGCGGGTGTTCAGCTCTTCATTGATCTGCCACAGGGCGTCGGCCAGATCGGCCACAATGTCGACGGTGACAGGGAAATGCTGATCAACCTCGGCCGACTCAAAATCAATGTGAATGATCTTGGCTTTCGAGGCGGGCTTGTACCAGGCGACCGGGCTGTACTCCACCAGGTCATAGCCTGCGGTGATGACCAGATCGGCGTCCGCAAAGGCCAGATTGTTGTAATCGCCCACCCCAAGCCCCATGGTGAACAGGCAGTGGGGATCATCCATCGGCACCGCGCCCTTGCCCATGAAGGTGTTAACGACGCCAATGCCGGTTTTGCGTGCCAGCCGCTGAAGCTGGGTTGCCGCGCGTTTGCGCACGGCGCCGTTGCCCGCCAGGATGATCGGATTTTTTGCGGCCAGTATCAGATCAACCGCCTGGGAAATGGCCTTGTGATCGGCCGCCGGGCGGCGCAGGCGCGTTACGGGCAGCGGCACGCCCTTGACCTCTTCGTCGGCAATATCCTCGGGCAGTTCGATGACGCAGACGCCGGGCTTTTCCCGCTCGGCGATCTTGAACGCCTTGCGCACCACCTCGGGAATATTTTCCGGGGCGACGATGGTCTGCGCCCATTTGCTGATCGGTTTGAACATGGCGATGGAATCCATGTTCTGATGACTTTCCTTGTGCAGCCGCTTGGTTGACGCCTGGCCAATGATCGCCACCACCGGCGCGCGGTCCATATTGGCGTCCGCCAGCCCGGTCACCAGATTGGTCGCCCCCGGCCCCAGCGTGGCAAGGCAGACGCCCGCCTTGCCAGTCAGCCGTCCATAGGCGTCGGCCATGAAAGCCGCGCCCTGTTCGTGACGGCACAGTATGAATTCGATCTTGCTGTCCAGCAGCGAAATCATGACATCGGCGTTTTCTTCACCCGGAATGCCAAAAATCCGCTCTACCCCTTCGGCTTCCAGACATTTTACAAACAGATCGGACGCTTTCATCGTGTTACCCCTTAAATTTCGCCAGAGCGGATTACCATCATTTTTTCGGTCTGCATATCGTGAATGGTGTGCGGAATGCCGCCCACCCCATGGCCGGATTCGCGCGCCCCTGCAAACGGCATCCAGTCAACACGGAACGCCGTATGATCGTTGACCATGACCGCCGTTGCGTCAATGCGGTTATAGACCCGCAGGGCGGTGTCCAGATCGCGGGTGAACACGGCGGCCTGAAACGAAACCGGCAGGCTGTTGGCTCGCGCAATGGCCTCGTTAATGTCCGTGAACGTATAGACGCAGATCACCGGGCCGAACACTTCGGACTTTGATACTTTGGCGTCTTCGGGCGGGTTGAACAGCACGGTCGGCTGATAACAGGAGGCGGAAATTTTTGCGCCGCCGGAGATCAGCCGGGCGCCGCCCGCCACTGCCTCCTGCACCCAGGCATGGACCCGGTCGCATTCGCCATGATTGATCAGCGGGCCAATTTCCGTGTCTGGCCGGGTCGGGTCGCCTACCTTCATGGCGTTGCCCAGTTTACCCAGCTCCTGCGCAACACCTTCGGCGATGCTGGCGTGGGCGTATATCCGCTGCACCGAAACGCAGACCTGGCCCGCATGATAAAATCCGCCCTTGGCCAGACGCGGCAGGTTGGCTGTCAGATCGGCGTCCGCCGCAACAATGACCGGGGCCGCGCCGCCGTGTTCAAGGGCGCAGCGCGTACCGGGCGCCAGTTGCGCACGCAGGCCCCAGCCTACCGCGCCGCTGCCGATGAATGAAAAAAACGCCACGCGTTTGTCCGTCACCATTTTGGTGGCAAGCGCATTGGTTTCGGGTATCACCACCTGACACCAGGCCTTGGGCAGGCCCGCTTCGTGCAGAATTTCGGCAAAAGCGATACAGGACAGGGGCGTGGCGCTGGCGGGCTTGACCAGCACCGGACAGCCCGCCGCCACCGCCGGGCCGACCTGATGCACAATCAGATTGAACGGGTGATTAAAGGCGCTGACGGCCGCCACGACACCGATGGGTTCAAACTGGGTGAAGGCCAGATGCCCGGCCGACGCCGCATTCACCCCCATCGGGATGACTTCGCCCCCATGCGTGCGCATGGTTTCAATGCAGACCTCGATGCCATCAATGGCGCGGGCAATTTCCACACGGGAATCGATCAGCGGCTTGCCGCCTTCACGCGCCGCCTGCAAAGCCAGTTCCTCGGCGCGTCCGGATATGATTTTTGCCGCAGTCCGCAATATTTCAATGCGTTTCGCCTTCGGGATCCAGGCGTCGCGATTGCGGTACAGGCCATAGGCCGCCGCCAGCGCAGCCTCAACCTGGGCTGCAGTCATCCGGGGTAGCCGGGCAATCGCCGCCCCGTCAAAAGGCGCGGTTACTTCCAGATCGCCGCTGCTCATATCAGACACGCCGTATCATCGGGTTCCGCAATAATATTCTGTTCGATAGCGCCGAGTTTCTCTATCTCGATACGAATTCTGTCGCCGGCCTTCATATAGTGGGGCGGGGTTTTCGCCACGCCCACTCCTCCCGGCGTACCGGTGGACACGACATCGCCGGGCAGCAGGGTAAAGGCCTGCGAGAGATAGGCGACCTGATCATAACAGTTGAACACCAGATGCCGGGTATTGGAATCCTGCATCACAACCCCATTCAGCAGGGTGCGCAGCGCCAGATTATGTGGATCGCCAACCTCATCCGGCGTGACAATCCAGGGGCCGAAGGGGCCGTGCGTGTCGAAACTCTTGCCCATGGTCATGGTTTGTGAATGCATCTGCCAGTCGCGCACGCTGACATCATTCACAACAAAATAACCGGCAATCACCTCATGGGCGCGTTCTTTTGGCACATGACGGCATTTGCGCCCGATCACAAAGCCAAGTTCGCCTTCATAATCCAGGGCGCTCGATACTTTGGGCAGATGCACCGGATCGTAGGGTCCATTGACGCAGGTGGTCTGTTTATTGAACCAGAGCTGGTTTTTTGGCTTTTCCCGCCCGGTTTCGGCGATATGGTCGGCGTAGTTCAGACCTATTCCCAGAAATTTTGACGGGCGCATCACCGGCGCTTCCAGATGCACGTCCTTCAGCGCAATCAGGCTGCCTTTTGCGGTCCGGGCGGCCTGCATCGCTGCGTCGCCCGCCTCAAGGAAGCTGCGCATCTCCTGTGGCAGCGCGGGGGCGGCGGCGGATAAATCCATAATGCCGTCATCCAGCACCACACCGATTCTTGTGCGGCCCTGATGGGTAAAAGTCGCAAGCTTCATAACCGTCTCTCCGCTTTTTTTCAGTTATATAAACAGTATAGTGGCTTCACAGATGCAAGCGTAACAGCTTTTTGACCGGAGAAATATATGGCAGGCCGATTTATTTTAATGCTGGTTCTGTGTTTGACGGCGCGCCCGGCGGCGGCGCTTGAACGCATCGTGTTTGCAACCGATTGGAAGGCGCAGGCCGAACATGGCGGATTTTATCAGGCGGTGGCGAAGGGTTTTTATGCGGCGCGCGGGCTGGACGTTGAAATCCGCCAGGGCGGGCCGGGGGTTAATATTCCGCAACTGATGGGGGCCGGCGCCCTGGATTTTGGCATGGGTTCATCCAGTTTCATGCCCCTTAATATGCTGCGCGAAGGCGTCAGGGCGCAGGCCGTGATGGCGGTGTTTCAGAAAAGCCCGGAAATTCTGATGACCCATCCCCGTGATGATATACGCAGCCTTGCGGACATCAAGGGCCACCCCATCATGCTGGCCGATGCGTCCATAGGCGCGGTGTTTGTGTGGCTCAAGGCGCAGTATGGCTTTGACGAGAGTCAGGTGCGCAAATACACCTTCAACATGGCCCCGTTTCTGGCCGATCCCGGGGCGATCCAGCAGGGCTATGTGACGTCGGAACCCTTCATGTATGAAGGCGAAACCGGCCACAAGCCGCAAGTCTTTCTGTATGCGGATCATGGCTATCCCAGCTACGCCACGCTGGTGATGGTCAATTGTACGGTGATCGACGCCAAACCTCTTGTGGTGCAGGCTTTTGTGGATGCAACGATTGAGGGCTGGCGCGATTATCTGCATGGTGACCCGGCCCCCGGCAATGCGCTGATAATGCGGGATAATCCGGAAATGAGCGCGGCAGTTATCGCCCAGGCTATCGAAAAGCTGAACGCCTACGGCATAGTTGAATCCGGCGATACGCAAACCCTGGGCGCCGGCGCCATGACCGATGCGCGCTGGTCGGAGTTTTTTAATGTCATGCGTGAAAATGGCGTTTATCCAGCGGACATGAATTTTCGCGCGGCTTATACGTTGCAGTTTATTGGCGGCAACCCGAAATAAATGCTTACCATTACCGATCTCGGGAAAAGTTTCTCTGGCGGCGTGGCGGCGCTTGAACATGTCAATCTGTATATGGCCCGTGGTGAATTCGTGTCCCTGCTGGGTCCGTCCGGATGTGGGAAAAGCACTCTGCTGCGCATCGCCGCCGGGCTTATGGAACCCACAACAGGGCGGATTGCCTGGACTGAAAAGCCGGAACGCGGCGGCATTGGGGTGGTGTTTCAGGAACCCACATTGATGCCCTGGGCGAATGCCCGCAAAAATGTCGAGGCCCCGTTACGCATAGCGGGCATGGCGGCAGCCGGCCGCCATGCCCGCGCCATGGAAATGCTGACGCTGGTCGGGCTGGAAGGCTTTGCGGAAGCCTATCCGCGCACCTTGTCCGGCGGGATGAAGATGCGCGTGGCGATTGCGCGCGCCCTGGTCACCCGTCCGCCGGTGCTGTTGCTGGATGAACCTTTCGCCGCGCTGGATGAAATTACCCGTCAGCAGCTGAACGATGATCTGCTGGAAATTTGCGCCAGGGCGCGGCTCAGCGTGCTGTTCGTGACCCATAGCGCCGCCGAGGCCGTCTATTTATCGGACCGCGTACTGATCATGCGCGCGCGGCCCGGCGCCATTCAGCATGAAATACCCATCCATGCGCCAGCGCTGCGTGCGGAGGGGTTTCGCCATTCACCACAGTTCGCCGCCTATTGCGGAGATATTTCCGCCGCGTTGCGCGCGTGTTTGAACTGATGGCCGCCCGCATCCTTACGCCTGTAATTGTGGTGCTTGCCGCGCTCGGGGTGTGGGAAGCGCTGGTGCATCTGTGGCAGGTGCCTGCATTTGTGCTGCCGGCGCCATCGGCGATCGGACAGGCGCTGTATGATAATCTTGCGTCGCTGCTGTTCAGCGCCTGGATGACATTACGCATAAGTTTAACGGCATTCGTGCTGGCGGTAATTGGCGGCGTGGCATTGGCGGTCGTGTTCTCGCAAAGCCGGCCGGTGGAGATGGCGCTGTTTCCGCTGGCGGTGATTTTGCAGGTGACGCCCATTGTCGCCATCGCGCCGCTGATCGTGATCTGGGTGGGGATCGACAACCCCAACCGGGCGCTGCTGCTGATGGCCTGGATTGCAGCGTTCTTTCCGGTATTGTCCAATATGACGCTGGGATTGCGGGCGGCGGATCATGGATTGCTTGATCTGTATCGGTTATACGGGGCTACCCGCTGGCAGGTTTTGACCCAGATACGTCTGCCCTCGGCGCTGCCTTATTTATTGTCGGCCATGAAGATTTCCGGCGGGCTGGCGCTGATTGGAACTGTGGTGGCGGAGTTTGTAGCCGGAAGCGGGGCCTCCATGGGGTTGGCCTGGCGTATCATGGAAAGTGGCAATCGCCTGCAAATCGCCAGGATGTTCGCGGCCCTGCTGCTGTTATCGCTGCTCGGAATTACAATCTTCTTTTGCCTTAATGCGCTGGAAAACCTGCTTTTACGGCGCTGGCATGAAAGCCGGGTGCTGCGCGAGCCATAATAAACAGTAAACATATGTGTATTACTCAATTTCACATTAATATTGACTTATTTACAGTTTCCCCCCATATTTGCTGGTATAATAGGTAATCCAGAGGCCTGAAAATGTATCGTTATGACGAATTCGACCATGCCTTTGTCATGGAGCGGGTTGCGCAGTTTCGTGACCAGGTGGTGCGCCGCCTGAATGGCGAGCTGACCGAGGAAGAATTTCGCCCGCTGCGGCTGATGAACGGCCTGTATCTGCAATTGCATGCCTATATGCTGCGGGTCGCCATCCCCTATGGGGTGCTGTCGTCCCGGCAGTTGCGCAAGCTGGCGGACATCGCCACCCGCTATGACCGCGGCTACGCGCATTTCACCACCCGGCAGAACCTGCAATATAACTGGCCCAAACTGGAAGACATGCCGGACATCCTGGCCGAACTGGCGTCGGTTGAAATGCACGCGCTGCAAACCAGCGGCAACTGCATCCGCAATATCACCGCCGATCAATATGCGGGCGTCGCCAGTGACGAGATTGAAGACCCGCGCATCTGCGGCGAGATTTTACGTCAATGGTCCAGCCTGCATCCGGAATTTTCATTCCTGCCGCGCAAATTCAAGATTGCCATTACCGGCAGTCCGCATGACCGCGCCGCCATCAAGCTGCATGATATCGGCATAGTCATGGTCAGAAATCAGGCCGGTGACGCGGGCTGTGAATTCTGGGTTGGCGGCGGGCAGGGCCGCACCCCGGTAATTGCCAAATGCATCAATTCATTCGTGCCCAAACGCGACATGCTGTCCTATGCCGAAGCCATTCTGCGCGTTTATAATATGCACGGGCGGCGCGATAATATCTACAAGGCGCGCATCAAAATTCTGGTCAATGAAATCGGCATTGAAGAATTTTCCCGTCAGACCGATGCGCAATGGAGCCATATCCGTAACGGCGCGCTGGACGTGCCAGCCGAAGAAATCGCCCGCATCACGGCCTATTTCGCACCCCCCGCCTATGAGACGTTACAAGCCGATCCGGCCGATTTCACGCAACGGCGCGATGCCGATCCGGCGTTTGCCGCCTGGGTGCGCAGCAATATTGCCGCCCATAAAATTCCCGGCTACGCCATCGTCAATATTTCGCTAAAGCCCATTGGCGGCATTCCCGGCGACGCGACAGACGTGCAGATGCATGCGGTTGCCGATCTGGCGGAACGCTACAGTTTTGACGAATTGCGCGTCACACATGAACAGAACCTGACCCTTGCCGATGTGCGCCAAAGTGATCTGTACGATCTGTGGCGGGCGCTGGGTGAACACGGTCTGGCGACGCCCAATATCGGGCTGGTCAGCGACATCATCGCATGTCCCGGGCTGGATTATTGCGCGCTGGCCAACGCGCGCTCGATACCGGTGGCGCAACGCATCAGCGAACGCTTTGCCGATCTCCGGCGCCAGCACGATATAGGCGATCTGAAAATCAAGATTTCCGGCTGCATCAATGCCTGCGGCCATCATCATGTAGGGCATATCGGCATTCTGGGGGTCGACAAGAAAGGTACGGAATTCTATCAGATCACCCTGGGCGGCAGCGCCGATGAAAACGCCTCGATCGGTGAAATTCTGGGTGCGGCGTTTTCATACGACGAAGTGGTCGATGCGGTTGAAAAAGTGGTCGACACCTATCTGAAAATCCGCAACGGACGCGACGAGAATTTTCTGACAGCGGTGCGCCGGACCGGCATCGCTCCCTTCAAGGATGCGCTTTATGCAGTACATTAAAAATGGAAAAGCCAGCGCCGATGAGTGGCTGCACGTTGGCATGGAGGGCGAATTGCCTGAAAAGGGCAAGCTGATCGCGACGCTGGCGCGCTGGCAGGCTTCACGGGATCAATTACTGGCGCGCAAGGCGCCGCTTGGGTTGCGGCTTGCGTCCAGTGAATCACCGGAACTGATACGCGATGATCTGGGCCGTCTTGATCTGATTGCGCTGGAATTTCCAATATTCAGGGATGGCCGCGCCTATTCCTATGCCCGGCTGCTGCGTGAACAATATGGATTCCAGGGCGAACTGCGCGCCGTGGGAAATGTGTTGTATGATCAGTTTTCATTCATGCACCGGTGTGGTTTTGACGCCTATGAAGTGCAGAAGGACGTTGACGCGCAACGCTTTGCCAGGGCGCTATCGGAATTTACAGTACGCTATCAACCAGACCCGGACGGCTCGCCCAGCGCCATTCAATTGCGTCACCAGCCGCACCGTAATGTAAAATCAGCGGGAAACCGCCCATGAGCGCGGTCAGCAAACGTATCGGCGCCCCTGCCCAGGTGATTACCGCCAACCGTCTGCGCGACGGCATCGTGATTTACCTTCGGGCGCACGGCGATCATTTTCACTGGAGTGAGAATATCCGTGACGCCAGCGTGTTTGAGGCAGGCGATGTGAATGCGGTGCTGGCGCGAGCGTCGGTTGATGTGCGCGAAAACCGCATCGTTGATCCCTATGCGATTGGCGTCGGCGCGGATCACACGCCGCTGACCCAGCGCGAAGCGGTACGCGCGGGGGGCCCGACGATTCCCTATGGCGCCTGAGCGAATATGGCAAAGTTGAGGCCCGCTATATCCGGGTCACCTTTATCGAACGGCGCGGGGCCAGAAAAAAGCGGTCCGTCAACGTGATGGGCATATCCAGTATCATGCCAAACTGCGATGCGTACGTATAGGACGACTGTACCAAAATCACGCTCTGGTTAGCTGCAACCAGCCCGGCAGGCAGCGCATAGATCGAACCCGGCGCCAGTGCCGCGCCGCCATATCCCTCGCTCCATTCTACTTTAGTCACGCCGCCGGCGTCTGCGACAATGCTGGAGACCACGAAAGATAGCCCGCCCTGATCAAGCGGCGCCATAACCGCGCTGCCGGCCAGGAAAATGTCGGCAATATCGGGGGTGGCCACTATTTTTGCCTGGGCAAACAAATCCGCCGTTGTACTGGTCGCGGACACCAGTTTGCGATCGGCAATCAATATGTTGCTGATTTCCACCGTGCCAAATATCAAGATCAGCTGGACCGGTAAAATCAGCGCAAATTCCAGCGCCGCGACGCCGCGGATATCGCGCCAGAATCTGCTGTTCGTCAGCCGTTTCAGCATGTTTTGCCCTCGCTGGTTAAGGCATAATGCCAGGGTATGCCATTACAGGGGTTCGTTGCGGAATGCCGCAGTCGAAAGCAGAAGCCGTGAATTTGTGCTGCCAATATTGCCAAGCAGCAATCCAAGCCCGGGTGTATAAACTTCCCAGACATAGTATACCCTGACAACGACGACCTGTTCAGGACCCCCCGGGTTAAATTGCCCCGGCAGGGGATTGCCATCGCCATCCACAGGCGGCGACATATCTGCATCTGCGAAGGCCGGATAAGTCCGCACATCTATATTCAGCCTTGTGTCACAGGCAATCAGCCCGGACGCCTCGAAACACAGATTGTCGCGGAATTCCTGAAGTCCCTGGCCATTTAACTGCAACTCCCGGGTGCGGATGGTGCGGGCCGCTTCCTGTACGCCGGTTTCCAGGGCGCTGGATCCAAAAAATATCATCGCAACTTCGAGAATAGCAAACAGTGTAAAGAAGAACGGTGCGGCCACCATGGCAAAATCCACAGCCGTGGCGCCGCGCGTGTCCCGCAGAAAATTGCGCCATCGCCCCGCCGATTTGCCGAAACCCGTTTTGCGCACTATGTCACCTCATGCTTGTGGCGTCGAATGTGCCGGTAAAATTCAAAATCGGTTAAAGAAAATTAACAATCCTTAAAGTTATGATAAGGCTGCTGATCCGGTTAATGCTTATGCAATACTTATTTAGGCCAATTATGTTGCTGACAACTATCTAATAGTGATTTTCTGCGCTTCCAGTGTTTCCTGGCTGCTAATTCCTGATCTTGTGATGCGCCGCACATTAATACTGTTATTGCCGTCCCATATGTAATTGCGTACAGGCAGCGGTGCGGGCGCTGCAGGACATCAGGCAGGCTTCGGACGATATGGCGCCAGATTGTTTGCTGCGCCGCGTGTCCGCAAAGCGCGGCTCAAGCCGGAAGGAAGATTAAGGATGGATATCCGCACTGTTGTAAAACGCCTCTGCGCCGGTGATGGCGGGAATAAAAAGTCCGGGTTCCTGGACGCCCGGGTTGAAAAGTTTCTGGCCAACAGGCGCGGCAACGTAGCTGTTATTTTTGCCCTTGCGCTGCTGCCTATTCTGTCGGCCGCCGGTTCTGCGGTTGATATAACGCGCGCGCTTCAGGTTAAGGCGCGGCTGAGTTCCGCGCTGGACGCGGCGGGTCTTGCCGCAGGCAAAAAGATTGACAGCGACGACGCTACAATCATCGCAACGGCGCAGGCGTATTTCAATGCCAACTATCCGGCGGCGGCACTGGGGGTTCCGGGCGATCTGGTGGTAGACATTTCCGATAATACGATCACGCTGCGAGTCACGGCGTCAGTGGAAACCACGATCATGCGGATCATGGGTTTCGATGAAATCCTGGTTGCTTCCGACACCGAGATCAGCCGCGCTGTCACGGGCCTTGAGGTTGCGCTGGCGCTGGACAATACGGGATCGATGGCAGGCGCCAAACTGGCCGATCTGAAAAGCGCGTCCCACGAACTTATGGACATTCTGTTTGGCGATGAGACAATGCCGGAGCATCTGAAAATATCGCTGGTGCCGTTTGCCGCTGGCGTCAATGTGGGGCCAGCTTTCAACACGGCGTGGCTGGACATGGCGGGGGCCTCCAGCATCCACAGCGAAAACTTTACCGCCGGAACAAATTTGTGGACGTTGTTCAGCAATGCCAACCTGACCAACCGGGACTGGAACGGCTGCCTGATGGAGCGTCCAGGTTCGCTTGACGAGGAGGATACGCCGCCGACCCCCGGAAGCCCGGATACGTTCTTTGTGCCCTGGCTGGCGCCGGACGAGCCCAACAGCCCTACCGGCTATAGCAACAGCTATCTGTCGGACGGCAGCTTTCCCAGCGGCACCAGTGCCGCCAACAAACAAAAATCTACGGCAAAATATGTCAATGCAAGCGTAAGTTCGACGTCCAGAGGCCCTGATTACAATTGCAGAAACACCCAGATCATAACGCCGCTGACCAATGACAGGAATCTGCTTGACACAAGGATCGATGAAATGGTGGCCGCTTATCTGACCCACATCCCGGTCGGGCTGGCGTGGGGGTGGCGCACCCTGTCACCCGGGGCGCCGTACATGGAAGGTTCGCTCTATACCGACGAGGACACCATCAAGGCGCTGGTGCTGATGACCGACGGCGAAAACACCATCCAGGGCGGAAACAATCACAATCTGTCCGCCTTTACCGCGTATGGATTTTTGGCCAAGCAACGCCTGGGGACCAATAATGAAAGCACGGCCGTAACGCGGCTTGATCAAAAAACCGCGCGTTTATGCACCAATGTGAAGGCCGCCGGTATCCGGGTGTATACGATCGCCTTTCAGGTAAGCGACACAACGACTTTAAATTTGCTGCGCGATTGCGCCACCGCACCCGAAAACTTCTTTCCCTCCTCCAGCGGGGCGGCGCTCAGCACCGCATTCCGGGCCATCGCGACGGAACTGGCGAGTCTGCGCATCAGCAGATAGTTTGCCCCGTGAACAAGCCCGCCGGAAATGGTTTCAGGCGGGTTTCTTCATTTCAGGACCGGCTTGCAGGCGTATCGTGTGAATGCTATGCGTCGCTTCCTTCATGCGTCATTCAGGATTTTGACCCTTGCGCCGTTACTTTCTAAAAATAACCGCCGTTGCTATCCTGGTAATCCCGGTAATGACGTTGCCTTCACTGCAAACCATGGCGCACGATTACAGTGCGGGACGGCTTGCGATTGCGCATCCCTGGGCGCCTCCGACACTGGGCAAACAGCGTACGGGGGTGATTTATTTCACCATCCACAATCGGGGAGAACAAGCAGAACGTCTGCTTGGCATAGATCTGCCGGAGGGCGGCCATGCGATGATGCACTCCAGTGAGATTCAGGATGGCGTCATGCGCATGCGCCCTGTTGATGCGCTGAAAATTCCCGCGCAGGCTGAGGTTGCCCTGCTGCCAGGCGGCATGCATGTGATGCTGACAGACCTGCCGGGGCCATTAATCGAAGGCGGCCGGTTAAAGTTCAGGCTGCACTTTGAAATTGCAGGGCCGGTGGAAGTGGAGGCGGCCATTGAGCCGCGCGGCTCAACGGCGTCTGCGCCGCCGCCCCAACATCATCAGCATTAAGCGTCCGCCTTGGCGCCGCCGCCATCGCCGCAGTCGAATTGCTGCTGCATATCGCGCGCCGGCGCGTCCGATCCGGCGCAGCCCACGATCTTCGCCGGACCCCCGGCGGCGGTGCAATGGGCCGGAACATTGATCAGCACCACGCTGCCGGCGCCCACGCGGGCGCATTCGCCAACCTCTATATTGCCAAGGATCGTGGCGTTGGCGCCGATCAGGCTGCCCTTGCGAATCTTTGGATGCCGGTCACCGGATTCCTTGCCCGTGCCGCCCAGCGTTACGCCATGCAACAGAGAAACGCCATCCTCGATAATCGCCGTCTCGCCAATCACGACGGATGTGCCATGATCAATAAAGATGCCGCGGCCAATCTGTGCCGCCGGATTGATATCAACGGCGAAAACCTCGGAAATGCGGCTTTGCAGATACATGGCCAGGCCGCGCCGGCCGCGCCGCAGCAGCCAGTTGGCGATGCGATACCCCTGCAGGGCGTGAAAGCCCTTGAAATACAGCAGCGGCTCCAGATGCGACTTGCAGGCCGGATCGCGCTCATGCACCGCCACCAGATCGCAGCGCAGCGCGACGCCAATATCAGGATCATCCCTGAACGCCGCCTCGATCAGTTGCTGCATGGCCAGCGCCGGGGTTTCAACGGTGCTCAACCTCTGCGACAGCAGATAGGCCAGCGCATCTTCCAGCCGGCTCTGGTTCAGCACCGTGGCGTATAACAGGCTGGCCATAACCGGTTCGCTGGCCGCCAGCCGCGCCGCGCTATCGCGGATTTCTGTCCATACCGGGTCGTGAACGGCCAGCCTGGCTGTAGATTGTGACATACGCGAACTCCCTAGTTTCCGGACGCATTTGTAACGCGCTTTCCCCCAATATAATGTTTCTTGTTCAAAAGGGCAAATGGGCCTGTGATTGGCTGTAAACAGTAACAATTGCTTGCATCACCGCCATCTCGCCCAAACGCATGATCGGCGTCTGGCAGGACAGCAAGCCGCGAATTCTGGAGGATTACATGACGGGGTAGGGGAAGGGTATTTTTTATGGCGCAATTGAATGATTGCGCCATAAAAAGCTTTTATTTGACGCGAATTGTTTAGTTGCGCCAAATAAACCGCTATCGCGCCATAAAAAGGGGCTCATGATTGAATTTGATTGAAGCCACATATCAGCCCCCCACCCCGGCCCGGCCCGGCCTCTTTGTTTTTGATGAAGAGGGGTAAGAAACAGCGAACGACAGATTCCGTCAGATTGGATAGCAGTCTAAGCCAGCCCCAGAAACACCAGAACTGCGCGGTTGAGGCGGACCATGTCTTCTGCATCCAGATTTCCGATGTGATCGCCGAGCCGCTCTTTTGGCACGGTCGTGATTTTGTCAACCATCAGCCGTGACGTGTGGCGCAAGGCATTACGCAGCGTGGGTTTGATGGCCAGCCGGAATAGTGGCGCCTCTGTCTCATCGGTGGTGAAAACGCAAAGCGTGACCGACGCCGTGGCGTCAAACCTGTCGTCCTGGAGGATAACCGCAGGGCGCGGTTTACCTGCATAAGCGCCGCCGGACACCGTCCACACTTCTCCGCGTTTCACTGGCCGTCCGGTGTGGAAATCGCATCAATAAATTTCTGGTCTTCCTGCTCAAACCTGCTGTGCGCAATGGCCAGTGACTGGTTATGGGCCTCGGCGTGAAACGTCTCTGTGCGGGTGTCGGGAACCCAGATTTGCACCGGGCGTAAACCACGTGCGCGCATTCGGGCGCGATAATCCGCCACTTTTTCGCGAATTGCGCGATTTTTGTTTGCCTCGGTCACGGGATTATCTTTCGCATTGGTTACATGTAACCTAACCGCGCCAGATGGCGATTACAAGGGGCGATTTGCCAATATCCGGCCTTGACACCCCAGAACTATTGCACCCCCGCGTACGGGCATATAGGCTGAAACAAATCTATTCGTTAATTTAAATACGAAACGCCCAACGGGAGAGAACATCATGAGCGGCATACTGGGTGAAGTGGCGAAAAAGGCTGGCGTGGCGCTGAGTTTTGATCCGGACGCGCTGAAGGAAAAATACCTGTATGAGCGCGACCGGCGCGTGCGCACGGATTACAATGACCAATATCAGGAGATCAAGGGTGAATTTGCCGAACTGGCGGAAGATCCCTATGTCGAACCGGGCTTTACCCGCGAACCGCTGTTTGACGAGGTGGAATTCATCGTTATCGGGGGCGGCTTTGGCGGGCTGCTGGCGGGGGCGCGGCTGCGCGAGGCCGGGGTAAAAAGCCTGCGCATGATCGATCGCGGCGGCGACTTTGGCGGCACCTGGTACTGGAACCGCTATCCCGGCGCGATGTGCGATATTGAATCCTATATTTATCTGCCGCTGCTCGAAGAACTGAACTATATCCCGAAGGAGAAATATTCCCACGCGCCGGAGATCATGGCCCACAGCCAGGCCATTGGCCGCAAATATGATCTGTACGCGGACGCCTGCTTCCAGACCGAAGTGACCGGGATGGAATGGGACGAGAACGAAGCCAGGTGGACGGTCACCACCAATCGCGGCGACCGGATGAAGGCCCGTTTCGTCGCCATGTCGAACGGCTTTCTGACCAAGCCAAAATTGCCGGGCATTGCGGGCATTGAAAAATTCGAGGGCCACACCTTTCACACCAGCCGCTGGGATTACGCCTATACCGGGGGCGATAGTGACGGCAATCTGGCGGGTCTGAAAGACAAGCGCGTGGCGATTATCGGCACCGGCGCCACCGCCGTGCAATGCATCCCGCATCTGGGCGAGTGGTCACAGCAGCTCTATGTGTTTCAGCGTACGCCGTCCTCTGTGGATGTGCGCAACAATCGCCCCACCGATCCCGAATGGGCCAAAAGCCTGGAGCCGGGATGGCAGAAAAACCGCATGGATAATTTCAACATTCTGGTGACCGGCGGTTTCCAGGAGGTGGATCTGGTTGGTGACGGCTGGACCGATGTGTTTCGCAAACTGAACGGCAAAGTGGCCATGGAACAGTCTTCCGGCCTGACCGGAAGAGAAAAGGGCATGCTGGGTGAAATCGCCGACCAGGAAAAAATGGAAGGCATACGGGCGCGCGCTGCCGAAATTGTTAAAGATCAGCAGGTCGCTGAAACATTGAAGCCGTATTACCGGCAGTTCTGCAAACGTCCCTGTTTCCATGATGAATATCTGCCGACCTTTATCCTGCCGAACGTGACGCTGGTGGACACCAACGGCCGGGGCGTGGAGCGCGTGACAGAGACTGCGGTCGTGGTTGACGGCAAAGAATATGAGGTTGACTGCATCATCTTCGCCACCGGTTTTGAAGTGGGCACCGGGTACACCCATGAATCGGGCTATGACGTAATCGGCCGCGATAACATGACCCTGAGCAAGAAATGGGCAAACGGGCTTTCCACCTTCCATGGCTTTTACAGCAACGGGTTCCCGAACTGCTTTTTCATGGGCATGACCCAAAGCGGCGTGACGCCAAACTATCCCCATGCCCTGAACGAGCAGGCCAATCACCTGGCCTATATCATCAAACAGGCCAAGGGCGGCAATGTCCGGCGCATCGAAGCCTCGGCGGAGGCGGAGGCGGAATGGGTCGACACCTGCAACCAGAAAGCGCGTCTGGGCGCGCGGTTTTTTGCGGAATGCACACCGGGTTATTACAACAATGAAGGCAAACCCGGCGGGGGCGGAAGCTTTTTAACCGCGACCTATGGCGGCGGGCCGATTGAGTTTTTTGAGATTATCAAAAACTGGCGCGACGAAGGCGGGCTGAAAGGCCTCAATATTTCTTAACAAGGCAACACAGTTTGCCGCACGTAAAAACTGTCAGACAACCAAGGGAGAACAGTGTAATGACCGATATCAGCACAGGTACAGCACCCAAGGGTATGGGCGATAACAGTTTTGATCCGGATAAGCTGCTTGCGAAATACCGCTCGGAACGCGACAAGCGCGTCCGTCCCGACGGCATCACCCAGTATCGCGAGATCAAGGGCGAGTTTGCGCATTTTCTCGAAGATCCTTATGTAGAACCTGGATTTACCCGGGAACCATTGTTCGATGAAGTCGAAGTGGTTGTCATCGGCGGCGGCTTTGGCGGCCTGATGGCGGGCGCGCGCCTGCGTGAGGCGGGCGTCAAGCAGATCCGCGTCATCGAACGCGGCGGCGATTTTGGCGGCACCTGGTACTGGAACCGCTATCCGGGTGCTGCCTGTGATATCGAATCCTATATCTATATGCCGCTGCTGGAAGAACTGAACTATATCCCGAAAGAAAAATACGCCCACGCGCCGGAGCTGCTGGCCCATTGTCAGGCGATCGCCAGAAAATTCGAGCTGTACGATGACGCCTGTTTCCAGACCGACGTGACGGGAATGGAATGGGACGAAAAGTCGAACAGATGGATCATCAGCACCAGCCGCGGCGACCGCATGAAGGCGCGCTTCGTGGCCATGTCGAATGGTATCCTGCCGAAGCCAAAACTGCCGGGGCTGGAAGGGATTGAAAAATTCAAGGGCCATAAATTCCATACCAGCCGCTGGGACTACGATTACACTGGCGGTGATTCGAACGGCAATCTGAACAAACTTGGCGACAAGCGGGTGGCGATTATCGGCACGGGCGCCACTGCTGTTCAGGCCATTCCGCACCTGGGTGAGTGGGCCAAACAGCTTTATGTTTTCCAGCGCACGCCGTCCTCTGTGGATGTGCGCAACAATCGTCCGACCGATCCGGAATGGGTAAAAAAACTGGCGCCCGGCTGGCAGAAAAATCGCATGGATAATTTCAACATTCTGATCAGCGGCGGTGAACAGGAAGAGGATCTGGTCGGTGATGGCTGGACCGACATTTTCCGCAATATTGGCGGCATGCTCGCCAGTACGGAAAAGGGGGTCGTCCTGACACCTGAAGAAAAGACCAAATTGACCGAACTGGCCGATTACAAAAAGATGGAGCAGGTCCGCGCGCGCGCCGAGGAGATCGTAAATGATCCCAATGTGGCCGAAGCGCTCAAGCCCTATTACCGGCAATTCTGCAAGCGCCCCTGTTTCCATGATGAATATCTGCCGACCTACAATCGGCCGAACGTTACCCTGATCGATACACTGGGTCAGGGCGTGGACCGCATCACGGAAAAGGGTGTGATGGTCAACGGCAAGGAATATGAGGTCGACTGCATCATTTTCGCGACCGGTTTTGAAGTCGGCGCCGGCTATGTCAGCATGGCGGGCTATGACATCACCGGGCGTGATAATATGAAACTGAGCCAGAAATGGGCGGATGGGCTCGCCACGTTCCATGGGTTTTACACCCACGGATTTCCGAACGCCTTCTTTATGGGCATCACCCAGACCGGTCTGACAGCGAACTTCACCCATATGTTGAACGAACAGGCCAATCACGTGGCCCATATCATCAGGCACGTTAACGAAATCAATGGGAAAACCGTGGAGCCGACCCAGGAAGCCGAGGATGGGTGGGTCAGCACGATGAACCGGATGGCGGCCCATAGCGAGGCGTTTTTTGCTGAATGCACACCGGGCTATTACAATAATGAAGGTAAGCCCGGCGGCGGCAACAGCTTCCTGGCGGGGCAATATGGCGGCGGCCCGGTCGAATTCTTCGACATTCTAAAGAAGTGGCGCGAAAAAGGCGATTTCAAAGGCCTCGAAATTTCCTGAGGCCCATTTACCGGGATTGCGCCAATCGGTTCAGTCCCGGGGGCCATAACGCCCTGGCGTCAGCCTTTCCAGCACGGCCCATTCCGGATTTGATCCGGAATGGGCTTTTTTGCGTCATATGCGCAGTTAACCGTTTAATCCCTGCGCCCTGCATTTCCCTGAAATTTTTGCTGCTGATCGAACACACTTGCAGTGGGGGTTTTGCTAATCTATTATCAGGGTATGGCGCACGTCCTTTCAGGCCGGGCCCTCCAGAATCAATGAACCGTTCCGCTGCGCGATGACAGCGCAGACAGGGGCATAAGAAGAACCCGATGGGAGAGAGAAGTGTTATGAGTGACAGTTTGACGACAGTTGCGCAAAAGGCCGGATTAAAGCTGGCCTATGATCCCGATACTCTGAAGCAGAAATATATGGCGGAACGCGACAAGCGGGTGCGCGCCGATGGCAACAGCCAGTATCGCGAAATCACCGGCGAGTTTGCCCATTTCATTGACGATCCCTATGTGGAACCGGGTTTCACCCGTGAGCCGCTGTTTGATGAAGTCGATGTGATTGTCATTGGCGGCGGATTTGGCGGGCTGCTGGCGGGCGCGCGGCTGCGTGAGGCGGGGGTTAAAAAAATCCGCATGATCGACCGGGCCGGCGATTTTGGCGGCACCTGGTACTGGAACCGCTATCCCGGCGCCGCGTGCGATATCGAAGGCTATATCTATCTGCCGCTGCTGGAGGAAATGAATTATATCCCGAAGGAAAAATATTCCCACGCGCCGGAAATCCTGGCCCATAGTAAGGCTATCGGGCGCAAGTTTGATCTGTATGACGACGTCCTGTTCCAGACCGAAGTATCCGGGATGACCTGGGACGCCAAAGAGGCCAAGTGGACCGTCACCACCAGCCGTGGCGATGTTATGAAAGCGCGATTTGTGGCCATGTCGAACGGGCCGCTTAACAAGCCAAAACTGCCGGGCATGACGGGCATCGAAAAATTCAAGGGCCACACCTTTCACACCAGCCGCTGGGATTACAATTACACAGGCGGCGATTCCACCGGCGGCCTGACCGGCCTGAAGGACAAGCGCGTGGCGATCATTGGCACCGGCGCCACAGCGGTGCAGTGCATTCCGCATCTGGGAGAGTGGGCGCAGCATCTGTTTGTGTTCCAGCGCACCCCGTCGTCGGTCGATGTGAAAAATAATCATCTCACCGATCCAGAGTGGGCAAAGACCCTGGAGCCGGGCTGGCAGAAGAAGCGGATGGACAATTTCAATGTTCTGGTCAGCGGGGGCCATCAGGATGAAGATCTGGTCCACGACGGCTGGACCGATATCTTCCGTAAACTGACGGGCATTCTGGCGCGCGAAGAGGGCGCGCAGACGGCGGCTTCGCCCACAGAAATGGCGGCGCTGAACGAGCTTGCCGATCAGCAGAAAATGGAAGAAGTGCGCGCCCGCGCGGCCGCCATTGTGAAAGACCAGGCAACCGCAGAAGCGCTGAAGCCCTATTACCGGCAGTTCTGCAAACGCCCGTGCTTCCACGAGGAATATCTGCCCACTTTTAACCGTCCGAATGTGACCCTGGTGGACACGCTGGGCAAAGGCGTCGATCGCATTACCGAAAAAGGCATTATATTCGACGGCACGGAATATGAGGTCGATTGCATCATCTTCGCCACCGGCTTTGAAGTGGGCACCGATTATACGGCCCGTTCCGGCTATGATGTTATCGGACGCGACAATATGACCCTCAGCAAGAAGTGGGCGAACGGGCTTTCCACGTTCCATGGCTTTTACACCAACGGGTTCCCGAACTGCTTTTTCATGGGCATGACGCAAACCGGCCTGACGGCCAACATTCCGCATATGCTGAATGAGCAGGCGAGCCACATTTCCTACGTGATCAAGCACGCCATGGGCCACAATATCAAAGCCGTCGAACCCTCTATCGAGGCCGAAGAAGGCTGGGTCGCCGAAATCCGCAAGATGGCCCGTCTGGGTGAACGCTTCTACGCCGAATGCACGCCCGGTTATTACAACAACGAAGGCAAACCCGGTGAAACCGGCAACGGCTTTCTGAATGGCCAATATGGCGGCGGCCCGGTGGCGTTCTTCAAAATTCTGGATAACTGGCGCAAGGAAGGCGAACTTCGGGGGCTGGAAGTTTCCTGACCCCGTCAGACTGATTTTATCCGGCTTTTACAGGGTGGCCGGCCTATCTCATGCAGCCCAGGAGAGAGTTCTCTTGTGCTGCGCAGGCCGGTTTCACTATACTCAGTCTCAACTGGCATTGAACAGGCACAAAGAAACCGCAACACGAAACTGCAACATCGGGAGCGAAGGAAATGACAGATAAATATACGGCAGTGGCCGAAAAAATCGGGATGAATCTGAAATTTGATCCCAGTACCCTGCGCGAGAAATACAATTTCGAACGCGACAAACGCCTGCGCGAGGATGGCAGCGGCCAGTACAAGGAAATTGCCGGGCAGTTTCAGCATTTTATCGAGGATCCCTATGTCGATCCCGCTTTCGAACGCGAGCCATTGTTTGACGAAGTAGACGTGCTCATCATCGGCGGCGGTTTTGGCGGGCTGCTGGCGGGCGCGCGCATGCGTGAGGCCGGCGTCAAAAACATCCGCGTAATTGAAAAGGGCGGCGATTTTGGCGGCACCTGGTACTGGAACCGGTATCCCGGCGCCCAGTGCGATATTGAGGCCTATATCTACCTGCCGCTGCTTGAGGAACTGAACTATATCCCGCGCGAGCGTTATTCCCACGCGCCAGAGATCATGGCCCATACCCAGGCGATCGGGCGCAAATATGATCTTTATGATGATGTCTGTTTCCAGACCGAAGTGACCGGCATGGAGTGGGATGAAAAATCCAGCAGGTGGACGGTTTCCACCAATCGCGGCGACCGGATGAAGGCGCGCTACGTCGCTATGTCGAACGGCCCGCTGAACCGTCCGAAACTGCCCTCCATGACCGGCATTGAAAATTTCAAGGGCCACACCTTTCATACCAGCCGCTGGGATTACAATTATACGGGCGGCACCTGTGAAGGCAATCTGACCGGGCTTGCCGACAAGCGCGTGGCGATCATCGGCACGGGCGCCACTGCGGTGCAGTGCATTCCCCATCTGGGCGAATGGGCCAAGGAACTGATTGTATTTCAGCGCACCCCGTCATCCTGCGATATCCGGAAAAACGCTCCGACCAGTCCGGAATGGGAAAAGAAGCTGCAACCGGGCTGGCACAAGAAGCGCGTGGAAAACTTCAACGTGATGGTCTCGGGCGGCGGTCAGGAAACGGACGAAGTCGCCGACGGCTGGACCGACATTTTCCGCAATATGAATGCGCAAATGAGCCAGAATCCGGGTCTGGTGCTGACCAGGGAAGAAACCGACATTCTGAATGAGATCACCGATTTCATCAAGATGGAAGAAGTCCGTGACCGGGCCGCCGCCATTGTGAAGGATCAGGTGACAGCCGAGGCGCTGAAACCCTATTACCGGCAGTTCTGCAAACGCCCGACCTTCCATGACGACTATCTGTTCACCTATAACCGGCCCAACGTGCATCTGATCGATACGCACGGCAAGGGCGTTGACCGCATCACCGAAAAAGGCGTCATCTATAATGGCGTGGAATATGAGGTCGATTGCATCATCTTCGCCACCGGTTTCGAAGTGGGCACAAATTACACGCACCGCTCTGGCTACGATATTGTCGGGCGCGGCAATGTAACGCTCAGTGAAAAGTGGGCCGATGGTCCGCGCACCTATCACGGCTTCTACTCGAACGGCTTCCCCAATTGCTTCTTCATGGGAATGATCCAGACGGGCGCCACCGCAAATTTCACCCATATGCTGAACGAGCAGGCCAATCACATCGCCTATGTCGTCAACCACGCCCTGAGCAGCAAAATCAAATCCGTAGAAGCTTCCAGGGAAGCTGAAGAAGCCTGGGTGAATGAGGTGCGCGATTATGCCAAACTGGGGGACGATTACTTCGCCTCCTGTACGCCGGGTTACTACAATAATGAAGGCAAGCCCGAAAAAACCGGCAATGGATTCCTGACCGGGGTCTATGGCGGCGGGCCGGTCAAGTTCTTCAAGATCCTGCAAGACTGGCGCGACGAAGGCGCCATGCGCGGGCTCCAGGTGGCGTAACCAGGGTTAAACAACCAACAGCCGCAATTACCGGCTGTCAGAATAGCGCGGCGGAGGAATGTTCACTTACATTCCTCCGCCGTTTGCATTTCGTTTCCCGCAAGTGCGCTATTCCCCGTCCATGCGCCGATAGATAAACTCCGGCGCTTCGGTGGCGGCCTCGTTTTGAGCGATGGCGAACATTTCTTCATGGTGCGGCGACAGGGCGCAGGCCGGATCGGCGGCGGCTGCATTGCCGGTCAGCGCCAGCGCCTGACACCGGCACCCCCCCCAGTCGATTTCCTTGCGCTCACAACTCCGGCAGGGTTCCGGCATCCAGTCTGCACCGCGAAAACGGTTGAAGGCTGAACTGTTCTCCCATATTTCGCCAAGTGATTTTTCATGCACATTGTCAAAGCGAAGCTCCGGAATTGTGGTTGCCGCATGACAGGGCAAAACACGCCCCACCGGATCGACATTCAGAAAACGCTGGCCCCAGCCGCCCATGCAGGCCTTGGGGCGCGAGGCGTAATAATCCGGGACCACATAATCAATGACCAGCACACCCGATAGCCGCGCGCGCGCCGCCGTGACACTCTGCGTGGCGCGGTCGATCTGGGCGCGGGTGGGCATCAGGGCTGCACGGTTGCGCAACGCCCAGCCATAATACTGCACATGCGCCACCTCAAGCCGCCCGGCCCCAAACCGCACCGCTGTTTCGATCATCGCTTCCAGATGATTGAGATTGCCGCGATGCATCACCGCATTCAGGGTCAGGGGTAAATCAGCGGCGCGCAGCATCGCTGCCGACGCGGTTTTTTTGGCAAGGGTATCCTTCGATCCGGCAAACAGGTCGGCGCCCCTGGCGTCGGTGTCCTGCAAACTCAGTTGCGCATGATCCAGCCCGGCTTTGGCAAGCGCGTCGGCCCGCCGCTGTGTAAGCGCCATCCCGGACGTGATCAGATTGGTGTACAGTCCGCACGACGCCCCATGGGCAATCAGTGTTTCAAGGTCCTTGCGGATCAACGGCTCGCCACCGGAAAAATGCACCTGCAGGACGCCAAGTTTTGCCGCCTCGTCCAGCACCCGGCGCCAGGCGGCGGTATCCAGTTCATTGGCGGCGTGCTCCAGCGTCAGCGGATTGGAGCAATACGGACAGGCTAGCGGACAACGATGGGTCAGCTCCGCCAGCAACGCCATCGGCGCCGGTGGTAGCGGACTGGATACCTGGCTCATATGCGGATAAATCCCCGATGCAGCATGTCGGCCATCATCTCCATCACGTCGGCCTGGATGATTTCCTGCGGCGCTGCAAATTCCAGCGCCAGTTCCCGGCACAGGGCATTAATGCTGATGGCCCCGTCACACCGGCTCAGAATGACCTGGGCAATTTCATCGAGCATCAGCACCCGTTCCGGCGCGTTCAGCATCCATTGCTGGCGGGCCTCGTCAAAGCGCATTTTCACGCCGCGCGCCAGCGCCGGGCAGGACGTTGCGGCAATGCTGACCGCGTTCATTTTTTATCCGTATCCGGAACAAATGCGCCCGGCGGCATATGCCCCGGCGAAACATAGGCGTAATACAAGGCGTCCAGTTGCGCCCACAGCACATCGGTTTTGAAATACAGGGCGTCCAGAACGTCCTGCTGCCCGGCCACAGTGGTTGCATGCTGCTGGCAATAGGCCAGCGCAAAACTCGAATCCTGCGGGGCCTGGGTCAGGCGCGCGTCAAAATACGAAAGGATTGATTTGTCGACATAGGCATAATTGGCCAGCATGGCGGCAACCCGTTCCTGAATCAGCGACGTTGCAAACAGCTCCGTCAACGAAGACGCCACCGCCTGCAACAGACTTTGATCCCGCACATAGCGCACATAGGCGTCCACGGCGAATTTCGTCGCCGCCAGAATGCCAGCTTCCGAGGTGACATAGTGCGCGTCCAGGCCAAGGCCCGACGTCAGGCGCAGCCAGCGCTCGATGCCGCCGGTGTCCGGGCCGCCGCCATCATGGTCCGATATCCGCCTTATCCATTCACGCCGCAAATCAGGATCGGATGTGCGCGACATCAGGCCTGCGTCCTTCATCGGAATGCGCGACTGATAATAAAACCGGTTCAACGCCCAGGCCTGTAATTGCGCTTTGCTCAGGCTGCCCGCATGCAGCAATTTGTGAAACGGGTGCAGGTGATGATAGCGGCTGGCGCCAATCTGGCGTAACGCGGCTTCCAGTTCCGCAGGATTTAACAGCCGGGTAACACGGATGCGGCCGTTGCTGCTCACAGGCTGATCTCCAGGCCATCCATGGCGACTTCCCAGCCGCTGGCCAGAACAGCGGCGCGTTCCGGGCTGTGCCGGTTCAACACCGGGTTGGTATTGTTTAGATGAATGAACATGCGCCGTTGCACGCCCAGCCCTTCAAAGGCTTTGATGCTTCCCTGTGATCCCGACATGCTCATGTGCCCCATGCGTTGTCCGGTTTTCACGCCTTCACCGGCAACAATCATCTCATCGTCCGTGTACAGCGTACCGTCGAAGATAACCAGCGGCGCGGCGTGTAATCGCGCGCCAAGCTGCGGGGTTAGCGCTGCGCATCCCGGTATATAGAAAAATTTTTGGCCGCTGGCGGTATCCAGAATTTCCAGCCCAACCGTATCACCGCTCATCGTGCCAAAATCCGTCCGTGACACATCTTCCAGATAGAGCGCAACTTTTCCCGGCACGGCAAACGCCGTGATCGTAATGCCCGGAAGGGGTGAGAATGGCGTATCCAGTTTTATTTCCAGCCGGCCGACGAATGCGGGATTAAGCACATTGAAGACGCTGTTGGCGCCCAGCGTATCCAGCACCCGTGCTGTGGCGTGCAGTGAAAAAGCCTGGTTTTCGCGCAGGTTCAGCAACCCGGCGATATGATCGATATCGGCATTGGTCAAAACCACCGCGCCAATCGGCGACGCGCGCACGGGGCTATCCTGGCGCGGCTGTAATTGACGGTTGGCTTCGATCTGCTGGCGCAGGTCTGGCGATGCGTTGCACAGGCACCACGTGGCCCCATCCATACTGACGGCAATCGAGGATTGGGTCTGGGCGGGCACACTGGAATCGCCATCGCGGGCGCGCCGGCAATTTTCGTTATTTGCGTTCCATTGCGGAAAGCCGCCGCCGGCCGCAGCGCCTAAAATCAGAATTCGCATGAATTGAACCCGTCAGTTACAGTAACGGATCCTGTATTGTTCTGAAGACGGCTAGGCCGCAATCTCGGCGCAGGCGTAGCAATTGATTTCCATGCCGACGCTGATTTCGGTGATTTTGGGCTTTCTCCAGGCCATCTGCATATCCTTTTGATGAATGACAGTATCAGAAGCCTCATTCTTCCTAAAAAATATGGTTTTAGCAAGACAATTCAGCCCCATAATGCCGGGCCGGGCGGATGCAGAATGCCGCCCGGTTCACTGCGCAGGCCACCTTCACGGTCATGTTGCAATAGTAACGGGCCATCCAGATCCACATAATCCGCCATACCGGCCAGCAGCATGGCCGGGGCCATGGCCAGCGAGGTGCTGACCATGCAGCCAACCATGACGCCGAAACCCAGATGGCGGGCGGCGCGCGCCAGCGCCAGCGCCCCGGTCAGACCGCCGGTTTTGTCCAGCTTGATATTAATCAGCGCGTATTTTGGGCGCAATTGCGCCAGGCCTTCTATGCCATGGCACGATTCATCGGCGCACAGGGGCACGGGCCACTCTTGGCCAGCCAGTGCGTCATCCCTGTCCGCCGGCAGCGGCTGTTCAATCAGCACCACATTCAGCGCTTTCAGGCGCGTACTTACGGCCTGTAAAAGCGCCATATCCCATGCCTCGTTGGCGTCTATTATCAGTTTTGCTTTTGGTGACGCCTTGTGTACAGCCGATACGCTTTCCAACACCGCGTCCGCACCCAGTTTCAGTTTCAGCACCGGAAACTGCCCGGCGGCGGCAGCGGCGGCCCCCATGGCGGCGGGCGTGTCCAGGCTCAGTGTATAGGCCGTAACACAGGGGCGGGGCGCCGCCAGTCCCGCCAGTTTCCAGACCGGCGCACCGCGCTGCTTGGCCTCCAGATCCCATAACGCGCAATCCAGCGCATTACGTGCGGCGCCGGCGGGGCAAAGGCCCTGTAACTGCGCCCGGGTCATGCCCGCTTCAATCCGGGGTTTAAGCCCATTGATCTGCTCCAGAACGGATGCAACGGTTTCGCCATAACGGCCATAGGGCACGCATTCGCCGCGTCCGGTGTGTGCGCCCTCAGACAGGCTGGCGACAACCACCAGCGCTTCATGCTTAGCGCCGCGCGAAATGGTAAAGCTGCCCCGAATCGGCCAGCTTTCAGGTGTAACGTGTAGGCTGGGCATTATTGCGCAGCGTCGAACAGGTCGTTCTGGCCCGCGCTTGGGGCGGTCACGCCCTTGCGCAGCACCACGGCGCGATCCTGATAATAGGCAGCCCTAAAGGTGGCGTACCAGTCAAGCGAGTCCTTGCGCAGGGTATCGAGCGGCTTGATCAGATTTTCCCGCGTCGCAATCGTGTAGCCAACGGTGCGGCCAATCCGGATCGAATTATCAACCTCATGGCTCCAGTTCAGCGGATCGGCGGCGCTGTCAACGGCGCGCGCCAGATTATGCCGCAAAGTTCCCGGGCCAATCACCGGCAACACCATGTAAGGCCCAGGCGGCACATGATAAAAATTCAAAGTCTGATCGAAATCCGATGGATGCCCAGGCAGGCCGGCGCGCGCCGCCACATCAAAAACGCCCAAACCGCCAACCGTACTATTCAGGATGAAACGGCCAAGCGTGACGGCGGCGTCGCCCGCCTGAAATTGCAGCAGATCATTGGCAAACACAATGGGTGAATCCAGATTTCGAAAGGCGTTGCGCACACCGTCCTTGATCGGGCCGGGAACGATCCAGCCATAGCCCAGGGCAATGGGGCGAACCAGAACATCATCGACAAACTGATAGACGGCAAACAGTGGGCGGTTTATTGGCTGCAAGGGGTCCCATAGGGCATTTTCCCGGGTTTGCGCCGCTGGCGGGTGGACATATTCCTGGGTCAGGGGGGGTCTTGCGGCCGGCAGCAGACCGCCCGCCACCGGTTGAACAACGGCCTCATCCGCGTCAAAGCCGCCCGGCCGGGCGGCCGCGATCCGGTCCTGAAAACCCGGAAACGCAATAACCGCCGATTGGGTGATCGCATCGCGCAAATCCGGGGCAATCGTGATGGCCGCGCTGATTATGGC
>JBEBFX010000119.1:0-9923 GCA_040081735.1 Alphaproteobacteria bacterium
AAGAGCTGGGCTTAAACCTGAATTTATCCAGGCGATTGCAACCCAGGCTAACCGGTGATGTCGGCTTCAGTTTTTCTGACACACTAAAGGGCGGCGGGGCGGTTACCGGCCTTGTGACTCCGGTTCCGGTTAATACCGGCCGGACAAATACAAGATTTGGAAATGGCGGCGCTTCAGGTGATGAAACCAGTTATGAGGGCGACGCCTCACTCAACTACCAGCTTGGTGAAATGTTCAGCTCCAACCTTGCATATTCATACCTGCGCCGCGAACAGGGCGCCGGGCAGAATATTTCCGAGAATGTGATTACACTCGGGGTCCGGGCCAATTTTTGAAATGCATTGATAAAGATATATTTCCGCAAATTCTATGTCAGCCCTGAAATTTTAGATTATTTTCAGGCTCTGCATGTATCGTTCCCAATAATCGGTTTCTGCGGCTTTTTTGAAGTACTTTTCGAGTAGCATGAAAAGCTGTTTAAGCTGAAAATTCTCTAATATCCGGGTACCCGAATGTACGAGGAATTTTATCACCTCCGTGTCCTGCCGTTTCAGCTGACGCCTGACCATCGCTTCTTTTTTGGCAGCGAGGTTCACAAAAAGGCAATGGCGCATCTGGAATTTGGACTTAGTCAGGGTGAAGGCTTTATTGTTATCACGGGCGAGGTCGGGTCTGGAAAAACCACCCTGATCCGGCATCTGCTGGCCCAGATGGACGGCGCGTCAAACTTTGTCGCGGCCAATATGACCAGCACCAAACTGGAAGGCGACGACATCGTCCGGATGGCGGCGATCAGCTTTGGCATAAATGCCGCAAATCGCGATAAGGCCGGTATTCTGCACGATCTGGAAGAACATCTGGTGCAGGTTCACAAACGCGGCGCGCGCGCCGTTCTGATCGTCGATGAAGCGCAAAATCTGTCCATTTCGGCGCTGGAAGAATTGCGGATGTTCGCCAATTTCCAGTATGGATCGGCGGCAGTATTACAGGTGATCATGGTGGGGCAACCCGAGTTCCGCACGACCATCGGGATGCCCCAGTTTGATCAGTTGCGTCAGCGTATTCTGGCGTCATTTCATATCGGCCCGATCAGCGAGCTTGAAACGCGCAATTATGTCACCCATCGCCTGCAGGCGGCCGGCTGGAAAGACGACCCCGTAATTACCGATACGGCATTCCGCGAGATATATACTTACAGCGGCGGCGTGCCGCGGCGGATCAATACCTTATGCGCCCGGGTGCTTTTGTTTGGCTTTATTGAAGAACGCCACATTATCGAGGCCGAAGATGTTTCCCGCGTGGCCATGGATCTGGAGGCTGAACGTAAAGCTGTGGTTGCGTCACCCGTGCAGATCAATGGAACCGCCGCCCCCTGCGCCACCAGCGAACCGGCAGCCGTTTCATCCGGCCTTGATGGGCAAAACGCGCTGCTTCAGCGGCTGGAAATGCGTCTTGATGCGCTGGAGCGGAACCTCAGCCGGAATGACAAACTGTTAAAAATAATGTCGATTGCCATCGGCAACACCGCGCGCCAGGAATAAGTGTAATGACAGGCGGCCCCTCACACAGTGTTAATTCCCCTTACCGGGTGCCTCATTTTGACGCGCCCCTGGTCAATGGGCGCGTCTGTAACGCCATGTCGATTGATGTGGAAGATTATTTTCAGGTGCAGGCCTTTGATGGCCAGGTTCATCGCAATGACTGGGAAAATATGGAATGGCGGTTTGTGGCCAACACGCACCGTATTCTGGACATGCTGGCGCAGGAAAATATAAAAGCGACGTTCTTTACGCTTGGCTGGATTGCCCAGCGCGCCAAACCCCTGATCCGCCGGATCACAGGGGAAGGGCACGAACTGGCCAGTCACGGCATGGCGCATTTCCGGGCGGACGAACAGACGCCGGATGCATTCCGCCGCGACATCGCCGAAGCCAAATCCATACTTGAAGACATAGGCGGCGCCGCCGTCACCGGCTATCGCGCGGCAACATTCTCCATTGGCGCGCGCAATATGTGGGCCTTCGATGTTCTGGCGGAAGAAGGCTACCGCTATTCCTCAAGCATCAATCCCGTACAGCACGATCTGTATGGGCTTCCCGATGCGCCGCGCGCCCCGTTTTATCCGCGCAGCAGCGAAGCCATTCCCGAAATTCCAATCACCACGGTTCATGCATTCGGCCGCAACTTGCCGTTTGGCGGCGGCGGCTTTTTCCGGCTGCTGCCTTATGCCGTGTTTCACTGGGGCCTGAAGCGTGTAAATGACGCCGATGGCCTGGCGTGCATCTATTATATGCATCCGTGGGAAATCGATCCGGATCAGCCCCGTATCGCCAATGCGCCGTTTAAAAGCCGGGTCCGGCATTATCTTAATCTGGCCCGGACGGAGCCAAGATTACGGCGCTTATTAAAAGATTTTGCCTGGGACCGGGTTGACCGCGTATACGCCGCTTTGCTGGATACAGGCCTAAAGCGAAGCGCCAATGACTGAAATCAGGACGCTGGACAGCGCCAGCGAAGCGGCCTGGGAAAATTTTGTCGCCATTTGCCCCGAGGCGACATTTTTTCACAAAACGGGCTGGCGGCGGGTGATCGAAAAAAGCTTTGGCCAGAAAGCCTATTATCTGTATGCCGAATCCGGCGGCGAAATTCAGGGCATATTGCCGCTTGTACACGTCAAAAGCATGCTATTCGGGTCCGGACTGATCTCGACCGCATTTACGGTGGGCGGGGGAACGGCGGCGTTGAATGAACCCGCGCGCCGCGCGCTTGACCTGCATGCCCAGCGTCTGTGCGCAGATCTTGGCGCCGGCCATATCGAATATCGCGGCGTCAGCAACGTGCCCGATGGCTGGGTTGCGCGCGATGATCTGTATGCCTCATTTTCATGGGAGATCGCCGCCAGGGAAGAGGACAACCTGAAGCAGATACCCCGTAAACAGCGCGCAGTTGTCCGCAAGGCGATTGAAGCGGAACTTGCCTGCGCCATTGAAACAGACGTGAATAATTTTTTTGAGCTTTTTTCCGCAAGCGTGCACCGGCTTGGCACGCCGGTGCAAAGCAAACGCTATTTCATGAATTTACTGCGGGAATTTGGGCCGCACGACTGTGATATTCTGACGATCTCGGCCGCCGGGCAGCCTGTAAGCAGTGTACTGAGTTTTTATTTTAAAGACGCCGTTCTGCCCTATTTTACCGGCGGCGCGCTCGCCGCCCGGCAATATGGCGCGAACGATCTGATGTACTGGCGCCTGATGCGCCAGGCCCGCGAACGCGGATATCGGGTCTTTGACTTTGGCCGCAGCAAGGCAGGCACCGGGCCTTACAGCTTCAAAAAGAATTGGGGCTTTACGCCGGTTCCTGTCACCCACGCCTATTATTTGCCGGACGGCGGACCAATTCCCAATACCAATCCCACCAATCCGAAATATGAACTGATGATCAAGGCCTGGCAGCGGATGCCGCTGGCGCTGGCCAATCTGATCGGTCCTTACATTATCCGGGGCATTGGCTGAAATTCACCAGCAAATCGCAGGCCCGATCGCCAAGCCATTTGCATCCAGAACCATGATGCCCGGGCTGGCAACCCTTAAGGCCTCCAGCAGCGACGTCATCCTGGCGCGGGCCGTGTCGCTTTCCAGTGTAAACAATGTAAACACAGTTACCGCACTTTCATGCCTTAACAGCCTGCTCGCGGCAGATCTCAGGCGGACCTCCAGCGGGTTGGGGGTAAAATAATCTCCCGCGCAATACCACCGCCAGATAAGAATATTGTTGCGGGCGCCCGTAACCGTTTCCTCTTTGAGGCGGCGCGGCACACCGTTCAAAACCGGCGCAGGCGCTGCGCGGCCGGTAATTTTTATTTCCTGCGCGCCCAGAATATTCTGGTTATCCGCCACCGCCTCATGGCCGTCCCACTGGGCGCCATAATAAGCCGCAAACAGATTTACATCGGCCTCGCCGTTTTTGAACCGCCACACCTTGCGGACATCGGCATTTGCAAAGGCCTTGTCAGAATAACCCAGTTTGGTGGTCAGGCGCCACCCGGCGCTGTCGCCGGGGTCGGCCAGATCAAGACCCTGCTGTTTGACGCCATCTGAAAATACGATCAGACCATACCCTATCATCGCCGTAAGTGTTAAAACCGGAACCAGAGCTGCGGCTGTCAGGCGGCGCACAGAAGCAGCGCCGGACGGCAGCCAGACTATGGCATCCTCACCCCCTGTCAGGGGCCCCAGATTGGAAAAGCGTTTCCCGGCGATCATTAACCCGATCAGGATGGCGAAAAAGAAACCCCAGCCATACAGTAAATGGTCATCCACAATGGCGATCTGCCTGTTAGTAACTTCTGCAAGCCACAGGATGCCGAATATGCGGACCCCATTAGCAAGGATCGCCACACCAAGCCATGTCAGGATACAGATGACCTTGCGCTTCCAGCCAACATACATCAGCTCGGCGTAAATGATGGACAGGGCGAGCGCGGCCAGCAGAAAATTGAGGCCCGAACACCCGGGCGCGACAAAAAACAACCCGACAGGAAGCTGGAAATAAAATTGTTCCACATAAAATGGGACGCCGGTAAGCGCCAGCAAATGCGATGCAAGCCAGGTGGCGACCGCTTGCAGGCCGGGTATCAGGAAGCCCCCGGTCGGGACCATCAGCCACAGATATTGTATCGGCAGGATCTGGGCGCGAAAAATCCTGCGGCCCAATAGCGTAAGCATCAGGCCCTGGATCAGGCCTATATAGGCGATCTGCTCGCCCTCCATTATCGAGGCGCCGCGCGCAACCAGCCAGGCAGATGAAAATCCGGCAACCAGAATCAGACCGGGCCAATACGGCTCGATCGATAGACCGGCTAATCGATGCCGTCTTTCCCAGGCCATGTAGCCAGCAATAGGCAGGATAAAAAAGCCATGATTATAGGCCGAGTTCTGAAGCCAGATCTGAACCATGTTCGTCACGCTTTGCCAGGCAAGCCACGTCAGGACGGCAATACCCGCGAGCAATAAAACCAGGCTTAAGCGCTGGCGTTGTTTTATTTGAGCAGGTGACGATTCGGACGTATTCAGATCGGCAACATTCATAATCTGCTTCCAGTGGCCAAATTACTGATCGGGTACAGGTATACCTCAGAGTACAGACAATAAATCACAAAATATTCTACGGCAAACGATCATGACATTAAGAAAACATTGATTTATCTGATAATATTATTGCCAAACCAAGATTTATCATATGAAAGTCGGCTATGAAAGATTTGTTGCTTCTCACGCAAAGAATGCCGTTTCCGCCTATCAAGGGCGAAAAAATCCGCCAGTTCCGCATTCTGCAACACCTGCGCCAGAAATTCCGGGTGCATCTTGGCTGCCTGATAGACGATCCGGATGACCGGCAATATATTGATGAATTACGCGCCCTCTGTACGGATAGCTTTGTGGGGTTAATGGACAATCCGGCGGCAAAATTGGGTTATGTGCGCGGCCTGTTGCAGGGTGATCCCCTGAGCTTTGCCTATTTCTGGCGGCGCGATCTGGCGCGCTGGGTGGACAAGGTCCTGAATGAAGTGCGCCCCGAAGTGGCGGTGGTGTGTTCATCGAACATGGCCCCTTACGTCCTTGACCATCCCCTCCGGCCCGGACGCCTGATCATTGACTACACGGATGTCGACTCGGACAAGTTTCGCGCATATGCCGCAACCATGCGGGGACCAAAAAGATGGCTGTATCAACGCGAAGCGCGTCTCGTGCTGGAACGCGATCGCGCGGCGGCCAGGCTGGCGGATTACGGCGCCTTCGTTACGGAACCTGAAACCGCCCTGTTCCAGCGGCTGGCCCCGGAGAGCGCCGCAAAAATGCGGGCGATCGGCAACGGCGTTGATGCGGAATATTTTACTCCGGAGACGGCGTATGCCCCCCTGTTTGACCCGGGGATTCCGCATTTTGTGTTTACGGGCACCATGGACTACTGGCCCAACATCGATGCGGTGACGTGGTTCGCGGACGCAATATTTCCCCGCATATGCGCGCGGATAAGCAATGCGCGCTTCATGATTGCCGGCGCCAATCCATCCGCTGATGTGATGCGTCTTGGCAATCGCCCCGGCATACATGTTACGGGCCGGGTTGCCGATGTGCGGCCGTATATTGCCCATGGCGCCGCTAGTGTGGCCCCGATCCGCATCGCACGGGGGATCCAGAACAAGGTCCTCGAAGCCATGGCGATGGCGCGGCCGGTCATCACCGCGTCACCGGCGTTTGAAGGCATTACGGCAACACCCGGGAAGGAGTTGATTGTGGCGGACGATCCGGAAGATTTCGCGGATATGGCCTGTAAAGTAGCTTTGGGAGAAATTGACGGGCATGCCATTGGCCGGTCGGCGCGCCAATGCGTGGTCGCGCACTATAGCTGGGCGGCGCAAATGTCGAAATTCGACGCCCTTGTGGAAAGCTGATATCCGATGCGGCGCGCCCTGTTTCTCGACCGGGACGGTGTCATTAATGCAGACACGGGATATATCAGCAGGATAGATGAAATCCGTTTTATCGAGGGCATTTTCGATCTGTGCCGTACGGCGTGCGGACTTGGTTATCTGCTGATTATTGCAACCAACCAGTCCGGAATTGGCCGCGGCTATTTCACTGAGCAGGATTTTCAAAAACTGACCGGCTGGATGCGGGAACGTTTTGCAGCGGAACGGGCGCCCCTCGCCGCCGTGTATCATTGTCCCTATCACCCTGAAGGAATAGGGCAATATCGCAGGCAGTCCGATTGGCGCAAGCCCGCGCCCGGCATGCTGTTGCAGGCGGCGGCGGATTTTTCCCTCGATCTGTCCGCCAGCCTGCTGATTGGCGACAGCGAACATGACATCCTGGCGGCGCGGGCGGCGGGGCTGGGGGCGGCCATACGCTTTGGCGATCCAGCGCTGACCATAAGCGCCGCCGACGCGATTTTCGCCACCCACGCGGAATCTTCCGGGTGGGTGTGTCAGTTTTCCGCCAGGTAAAACCGGCCGGCAAAGCACTGGCCATAACCCGACTGGATAAGTCGACGGTAATTTGTTAACGTTCATGCAATATTAAGTGTGTTTATAGAGGGTTATGTGGTCAGGAGCCCCGGGCAAAGGGGTTTTTGTTTGCATTCATCCGGTGCGGGTGCTTTATCACACGCTGGTTTGGGCAATTTTGAGTAACTACACAATGTATGACAGCGTGTTGACTTCATCGGGTTATTCGCGGCCAGCATCCGGGCGGGGCCGGGCGCTGGCTTTTGTGGCGCTATTATTGTCCGGCGCAGCGGCGCTGACACCGTATCCGGCGCAAGCCGAAAGCCTGATGGAAGCCCTCACTGCGGCCTATGAAACCAGTCCGGTTCTGGACGCGCAACGCGCCGCACTTCGCGCCACGGACGAAACCGTATCCCAGGCCCTGTCCGGATGGCGCCCTTCGGTTACCCTGAACAGCGCCTATGGCAGGCACGCCATTCGCACAGAACAGCCGCTGACCTTTGTTGGCCGGGGCGGCGGCATCTCCAATGACCGTGTCGTATCGCCGATCACCAGCGAAATTAAACTGACGCAGCCAATCTATCGCGGCGGCAGAACCCAGAGCAGCGTCCGCCAGGCAGAGGCTGGCGTCCTGGCCGGTCGTGAACTGCTGTTATCGGCGGAACAATCGGTTCTGCTCAGCGCCATCACGGCCTATATGGACGTGCAGCGGGACAAGGCCGTCGTAGACCTGAGCAAGAATCAGGTCGAGGTGCTAAGCCGGCAATTGCAGGCCACCCAGGATCGTTTTCGCGTCGGTGAAATTACCCGCACCAATGTCGCCCAGTCAGAAGCCCGCCTGAGCAGCGCCGTGTCCAATCTTACGGCAACCGAAGCGGCGCTGATCGCCAGCAACTCGGCCTACGAAAAGGTCATCGGACATCAGCCCGCCGGGCTTGAGCCGCCGCCGCTGTTTCCGGAACTGCCGCCAACCGAGGAAGAAGCGCAGGCCAAAGCCATGGACCGCAATCCGCAATTGCGCGCAGCACTTGAGGCGGAACGCGCTTCCGCCCATGCGGTGCGGGCCGAAATCGGTAAACTGCTCCCCACCGTTGCGCTGGAGGCCAGTGCGCGCATCGCCCAGGATGTCGGCTCGCAGGGGCTGGAGCAGGACGAAGCCGTCGTCACCGCCCTGTTGCAGGTGCCGCTGTATGAATCCGGCGCTGTTTATGCGTCTGTGCGCCAGACCCGTGAAATCAGCAGTCAGCGCAGGCTGGAAGCTGCGCAGGCGCGCCGCCAGGTGATTGAGGGCGTCCGCAATGCATGGGAGGCCCTGCGCTCTACACGGGCGCGCATTGTGTCGGATAAGGAAGCCGTGCGCGCCAATGAGATCGCCCTGGAAGGGGTGCGCCAGGAGGCCGATGTAGGGGCCCGCACCACGCTGGATGTGCTGGATGCAGAGCAGGAGCTGCTGAACGCGCGCGTGGCCCTTGTGCGCTCGCAACGCAACGAAGTTGTTGCCGTCTATGGTCTGATGAGCGTAACCGGCAATCTTACCGCCGGCGATCTCGGCCTGGCCGTTACAGCCTATGATCCGGTACAGCATTATAATGAGGTGCGCACAAAACTGATCGGCACGCGGGCCAATACCAGCGTGGAAGTTCCAGAAGCGGCGGATGGCGTTCCGGCAACCGGAAACAGTGGCAAGTAAAGCGCATCCGATGATCTTCGGGTATCGAAGCTTGCTGGCAGGTGACTGAATGAGCGACGACCAACAAAGCGGACAGCCCGAACCGACCATGGAGGAAATCCTTTCCTCCATCCGCCGCATCATTTCCGATGAAGATCAGCCTGCCGCCGGGCCGGTTGCCGCGGAGGCGCCGCCGCCCGAGGCAAAAGCGCCGCCAAAACCTGCCGGACCCGATCCCTTTGACGACATTGTGATCGAGCCTGATGAAGCGCCCGAACCTGCGAAGGAAGACGTGCTGGAACTGACCCAAATGGTCAATGAGGACGGTACTGTCACCGATATCGATGAAATGCTTGCGCAACCGGAACCGGTCTTTGAAGAAGACATTGTGGAATTCGAAATCACAGAGCTGGAAGAAGACGAACCCGTAAAGGCCGCGCCGCCTGTGCGCACTGCGTCTGTATCAGTTGCGCCCGCCGCCCCGATCATGGGCGACATGGAAGCCGGTCTTGCCGCCGCGGCCCTTAATCAGCTTGTTGTCGAGATGCCCAAATATATCGGCATCGGCCAGGGGCTGACGGTAGAGGAAATTACCCGGGAACTGCTGCGCCCGATGCTCAAGCAATGGCTTGACGCGCATCTTCCGGGAACGGTGGAACGCCTGGTGCAGGAAGAAATTGCCCGCGTTTCGCGCTTGCACCGTTGACATTTCTTTCTCACTGCGTCATTGCGAGG
This sequence comes from Alphaproteobacteria bacterium, assembly GCA_040081735.1. Taxonomy (GTDB): domain Bacteria; phylum Pseudomonadota; class Alphaproteobacteria; order UBA11222; family UBA11222; genus UBA11222. Next base: position 9,411 of record JBEBFX010000119.1, read on the forward strand.
CGCATGGCGCCGTGGCAATCCAGAGCCACGAACACAAGCATTTCCGTGTGACTCCTGGACACGCCGCGCAAGCGCTGGCGCTGCGGGTCGCCACGCCGCATTCGCGGCTCGCGATGACAAAGCGTACAGGGTAAGAAAAACCTTTCAGGCATCAATCCTGACACGTACATTTCTAACAGGTCTCATTCATGCTCGATAAACATTACCAGCCCGCCGATGCCGAACAGCGCATCTATGACGCGTGGGAAAATGCGGGGGCCTTCCGCTGCGGACAGAATGCCGGCGCAAAGAGCTTTTCCATCGTCATTCCGCCGCCCAACGTCACCGGCAGCCTGCATATGGGCCATGCGCTGAACAATACGTTGCAGGATATTCTGATCCGGTTCGAGAGAATGCGCGGGCGCGACGTGCTGTGGCAGCCCGGCACCGATCACGCGGGCATCGCCACGCAAATGGTGGTGGAACGCCAGCTGGCCGAGCGCCAGCTGGCGGGCCGCCGCGAAATGGGCCGCG
>JBEBFX010000277.1:0-2587 GCA_040081735.1 Alphaproteobacteria bacterium
TGCCGCCGCAGCCCAGAACCGCAACAGTGCTGCCGGGTTCAACCTTGGCGGTATGAAACACCGCGCCGACGCCCGTCATCACGCCGCAGCCGATCAGGGCGGCACGATCAAGCGGCATGTCCTTGCGGATTTTCACGATGGTGTGTTCATGCACCAGCAACTGTTCGGCATAGGACGACAGGTTGATGAACTGGAACATCGGCTTGCCATCCATGGTCAGGCGCGGAGCTTCCTTTGGCCCGCGCTGGGTTTCCGCGCCGGTGCAGCGGGACATATGCCCGGTGATGCAATGCTCGCAATGACCGCAGAACGCCGACAGACAGGTGATCACATGATCGCCCGGCGCGACATAGCGCACGTCCGAACCCACCGCTTCAACCACGCCCGCTGATTCATGGCCCAGCACGCAGGGCAGCGGATGCGGATACAGCCCGTCGGCAAAATGCAGATCGCTGTGACAGATGCCGGCCGCAACGGTGCGGATCAGCACTTCGCGCGGGCCGGGTTTGGAAATCTGCACGTCTTCGATTTGCAATGGCTGTTTGGTTTCACGTAATACGGCCGCTTTCATGCGGGGTCTCCCTGTTTGTAATGATTAAGTTACTACGAATGACTGATCACGCGTCGAACTTGATGACCTGGCGCGCCACCTCGCCCTTGCGAAGGGTTTCAAAACCTTCGTTGATATCCTTCAGCTTGATGTGGCTCGATATCAGATCATCCAGTTTCAGCTTGCCGGACAGATAGAAATCCACCAGACGCGGCATATCGACGCGGAAACGGTTTGATCCCATCATCGAGCCTTGCAGTTTCTTTTCCTGCAACAGTTCTGCGCCATGAATTTCGAGCATGGTGCCAACCGGGATCATGCCGATCACCGTCGCGACACCGCCCGAACGCACCATCTTGAACGCCTGTTCGGCGGTTTTCTTCAGGCCGATGGCCTCAAACGAATAATGCACCCCGCCGCCGGTCAATTCACGCACCATCTTGACCACATCGCCCTCACTGGCGTTGATCACGTCGGTCGCGCCGAAGTTCTTGGCCAGGTTCAGCTTGGAACCGAGCATGTCAATGGCGATAATCTGGCCCGCGCCGGCCAGCGCCGCGCCATTAATCGCGCTCAGCCCGATGCCGCCGCAGCCGATGACGGCGACCTTGCTGCCAGGTTCGACCTGGGCCGTGTGGAAAACCGCGCCAACGCCGGTCATCACGGCGCAACCGATCAAAGCGGCGCGGTCAAGCGGCATATCCTTGCGAATTTTTACGATGCTGTGTTCCGACACCAGCAACTGCTCGGCATAAGACGACAGATTGGAGAATTGATGCATGTGGCCGGAGTTACTGGAAAGCCGCTGTGCATCCTGGCCGTCCCGCTTCCACTCGTCGGTGTTGCAGCGCGACATGTGCCCGGTCAGGCAATGTTCGCAATGGCCGCAGAATACCGATGGGCAGGTAATGACATGATCGCCGGGCACAACATAACGCACGTCCGAGCCGACCGCCTCAACAATGCCCGCAGATTCATGTCCAAGCACGACCGGCATCGGGTGGCGGTACAACCCATCGGCAAAATGCAGATCACTGTGGCAGATACCGGCGGCGGCAGTGCGGATCAGCACCTCGTGCGGGGCAGGTTTGGAAATCTGCACTTCCTCAATCTGCATCGGCTGTTTAACCTCGCGTAATACCGCAGCTTTCATGGACGATCCTCCCGGTCTGAATTATTGATGATTGATTGCGCCGATTGTGCCTTGTGGCGGGCGCCGGGTCAACCGATAGATGGCTCATTCATCATCGCGCAGCGCGAGTAAAGTGGCGTTTCCGCCCGAAGCGGTCGTATCGGTCGAACGGGTGCGTTCGGTGGCGAAACGGTGCAGGTAGCGCGGGCCGCCCGCCTTTGGACCGGTTCCCGACAGGCCTTCCCCGCCAAACGGCTGCGCCCCAACGACAGCGCCAATCATGTTGCGGTTGACATAAATGTTGCCTACGCGAATACGGGCGCAGACAGCCTGCACGCGCGCCTCAATGCGCGAATGAATGCCCAGTGTCAGCCCATATCCCAGCGCATTGATGGCGGCGCATATTGTATCCAGATGGTCCGCACGATAGCGGATCACATGCAGGATGGGCCCAAAAACCTCGGCTGTTAAATGCGCCAGACTGTCAATCTCATAGGCGCGCGGCGCAAAATAATAACCCTGCGCGAGATCAGGCGGTAGCGGCGTTTGCGCGATCAGCCTGCCCGCGCTGGCCATGTGCGCGGCGTGGGCGTTCAGCGCGCTCAGCGCCTGAGCGTCAATCAGCGGCCCGATATCTGTATCCACACACATCGGATCGCCAATCCGCAGCTCGGCTATCGCGCCCGACAGCATCTCCAAAACCCGGTCCGCTGCTTCTTCCTGCACAAATAATACCCGCAGGGCAGAACAGCGCTGCCCGGCGCTGTTAAAAGCGGACCGGATGACGTCATCGACCAATTGTTCGGGCAACGCGGAACTATCCGCAATCATTACATTCTGCCCGCCGGTTTCTGCGATGAACGGAATGATCGGCCCCGCACGTTGCGCAAGACGGCGGTTGATAC
>JBEBFX010000005.1:0-34411 GCA_040081735.1 Alphaproteobacteria bacterium
AGGATGACAAAAAGAAGGGTTTTTCAGCAGCCTGCTAAACCGTGATCCCTTAACCGTCCGTCCCTCTCAGCTGACGGACTCTACTCATTTTTAGAGGCGTTTTAGGAGCGCAGGTCACGCATCAGGACAATACCGGGAGCGGAACAATAGGTGTCCCAGATGGGCATTCGATGCCCTCACTTGCGCCACGGGGTGAGCACAGGGATGGGTACATGTGCGTATAAATTTATTAAGTCATTATTATTATTGAATAATTTTAATAATAATGGCGGAGAGGGTGGGATTCGAACCCACGGTACGCTCGCGCGCACAACGGTTTTCGAGACCGCCCCGATCGGCCACTCTGGCACCTCTCCGTAGGCGCTCAACGCCTGTTCGGCCACCTGCTGCGCGGCGGCCAGGCTGCACCCGGTTTCTGTCAAGGCGTACCTGGCAATTTTTGGCGGCAGGGCTATTTCCCAGCTTGCCGGCGCGCTTTGAACGATCAGCACAACCAGCCCCGATAGCGGGTCCGTGCCCATGGTTACGGAACCATCGGGTGACGCGCGATAACTGAGCGAAGAGCAAGAGGTATCCGCAATAACGCCACAGGGATGATCCGGTGCGCCGCACAAAGCCTCACTTGAAGGCGCGGGCAAAACAGCGCGGAAGGAACGGGGAGCCGTCATATCAAATCTCCTTTCGGGGGCCCCGCTGCCATTTCCCGCCCCCGCACGTGAGGGACAGAATGAAGGCCGGAAGCTTTGCGTCCCGCTGTTTCCAGCGGTTTGCCGTTTCGAGGTAAGGGACAAAAATTCCGGACAGAATTTTAACCGCCCTTTGACATCCGCCCACGATGCCCGAAGAATATTGCCAAAGCGTTAATCTCAGAAGATCGCGTATCCGCCATCTATGATTATCTGGTCGCCGGTGTGAAAGCGCGATGCGTCGCTGGCGAGGTAAACGGCAATTCCGCCAAAATCTTCAGGCTTGCCCCAGCGCCGGATGGGCACCCTGCTAATCACATTGTCATTGAATTTTTGCGACGCCTGTGACGCCTCGGTCAGGTCTGTTGCAATCCAGCCCGGCAAAACGGTGTTGGCGCGCACCCCATAGCGCGCAAGCTCCACCGCAATGCCCTTGAGCATGGAAATCAGCGCGCCCTTGCTGGAGCCATAGGCCTGATTGCGCGCCGCGCCCTCAATCGCGGCAAGGCTGGCGACCCCCACCAGGGAACCGCCCCCTTCACGGCCGATCATATGGCGCGCCGCCTCGCGCAGGGTGAACAACGCCCCTTCAACATTCACAGCCAGGATCTTGCGGAAGGTTTCGATGTCAAGATCGGCAAATGCAGGCGCGCCATAGCCTATGCCCGCATTGGCGATCACCGTATCGACGCGTCCCATTTCCTTCACGGCCAGACCGAAGGCGTCAATGACCTGCTGCTCCTGGGAAACGTCGACCGTGGACGCCAGCACCTTTACCCCAAGCCCGGCAAGCGCTGCCCGCGCGGCTTCATTCTTCCCGGCATTGGTTCCCCATAGGACGATGTTGGCGCCGGCCTCGGCCATGGCCTGGGCCATCCCAAGGCCGATGCCGCCATTGCCGCCGGTTACCAGCGCGACTTTGCCCCCAAGATCGAACCCCTTATAGGCCATGTCATTCTCCCTTTATGTGTGGCGCCGCACTGGCGTTGAACCGCCCTATCTGCGCTTCCAGCTGTCATCGATCACGCGCCGGGTTTCCGCCCACAGCCCATAATCCCCTAACGCGCCCAGCTTTACCCACCGGGCGGCATCGGCGTCATCGCCAGGGCGGGGTTCCGGCCCGCCCTGAATGCAATGCCCGTAAAAATCGATCAGCGTGTAATGGGTGCGCACCTGCCCCGCATCGTCTGGCAGGATCAGGTCAACCACATCGATCAATCCGTCGATGACAATATCCAGACCGGTCTCTTCATGCACCTCGCGGACCCCTGCCTGGCGCGCGGTTTCACCCACCTCCTGCATACCGCCCGGAATGCTCCACTGTCCCTTGCGCGGGGCCTTGGCGCGGCGGATCAGCAATACGGCGTCCTCGTGCCAGACAACAACGCCGACCCCTATCCATGGCCTGTTGGGATAGTCGCGGGCATTCATTTCCGGGCTATTGCAATGTTCAGATATGACAGGACGACGCGCCGCGCTTTTCAAGATATTGCTGGTGATAATCCTCCGCCATCCAGAAGGTTGACGCAGGGCTTATTTCCGTGACGATGGGCCGCCTGAAACGGCCTGACGCTTCCAGTTTCCTGAGGGTTGCGCGGGCGATTTCAGCCTGGGTATCGTCATGATAAAACACGCCCGAGCGGTATTGGGTGCCGATATCAGGCCCCTGGCGGTTCAGGGTCGTCGGATCATGATTGGCCCAGAATACTTCCAGCAGGTGTTCGAAGCTGACCCGGCGCGGATCATAAACCACCTTGACAACCTCGGCATGCTGGGTGCGTCCGCTGCAGACGTCTTCGTAGGTGGGATTGTCTATTGTGCCGCCAAGATAGCCAACCGCCGTGGCTAAAACCCCGGGTATCTGGCGAAAAGCCGCCTCAACACCCCAAAAGCAGCCGGCGCCAAATGTGGCCTCCGCACGTTTCGCCTGTTCCGCCATTTACATCTCCATGTCTTAGCTTGAGGGGTCAAGAGCGGGCGCATCATACAAGCCCGAAGGATTTAAATCCATGCTGAACCCGGAGATTATATTGCGCGGGCGCAACCAAATGCAATCTCCGCCGTATAGATTTTTGACACAAAGAATCATGCAAAGACCCTTATTTCGCCTTTTAGTTGACGTATTGATCGCCGATGTTAACTTCAGCAGGATGCAAAAAAGAGATTCGCAATAATGGAAACCGAGATCGTGAAAGCGCCTTTGCTTCAGGCCTGTCCGGCGCCATCTTCCTGGTCTGGCGCCCTTATGGGCGGTGTGATGCTTCTGATCTCCGGGCCGGTGGCGGCGCAGGACCCTGACGCGACAATTATCACCCTGACCCAGACAGGCTGCCAGTTTCTGGAATCCGAGGCGGGCGCCGATTACGGATACAAAACCCGGAAGAAATCAGACTGTATCGATATTAATGAAAAAACCGGAAAGGAACGGTTGCGCAAAATTGCGCCTTTGACAGTAAAGCCCGGCAAATATATTTTCCGCGTGAGCAACAAAAATGTGCCCTACGAACTGGGTTTCTGGCTGCGGGGCACGGGCCTTGGACGTTTAATTCAGCCCAATGTCTCGGGGGGTGGCTTGACCAAGGGTGTCACACGCGATTATAGCGTTGAGTTGACTGCTGGAAATTATGCGTATTCTTGTCCGCTTAATCCGACACCTGATTATCCACTGATTGTAAAGGAATGATCGGATAAAAGCATAAGGACAGAGAGATCTTCCATCGGGGGGAAGGGCGGCGAAAAAGACCGCATCCAGTCGTGTGGAGGGAGAGGCCGGATATCGGCCATTTAACCAAGGAAGGTAGAACCATGAAGAAGAACAGCTTTACCCGTACCGCCGCCGCTATCGGCCTGGCCATGGCAGTATCTGCAGCAGCCCTCCCGGCCTATGCGGACCATCATGAAAAGGCCGCAGAAGATGCAGCCAATCCCTGCGCTGCGGAAAACCCCTGCGCTGCGGAAAATCCCTGCGAAGCAGAAGCACCCTGCGGCGCCGAGAAAAAATAGCATTAACGGCTATTAATTCAGGCCGCACCCGGATTGCCGGGTGCGGCCTTTATTATGTAATTACGTAATTATGTAATCACGTATCCTTGGACGATGACCCGTTGCAGATAGATCAGTAGTGCAAATTTGTAATATTTGCTAAACTGGCTGCGGCAATTGGAAAGGATATTATTATGACGCGGTTAGCGAAGTTTCGCATTGGTCAGGTCGTCCGGCACCGGATATTTCCATTCCGGGGCGTTATTTTTGACGTTGATCCGGTGTTTAATAATACCGAGCAATGGTATCAGTCCATTCCTGCGGAAATCAGGCCGCGCAAGGATCAGCCGTTTTATCATCTGCTGGCCGAAAACGAGGAATCGTATTACGAAGCCTATGTTTCCGAACAAAACCTGCTGCCGGATGAAACCGGCGAACCTATCGAACATCCCCGGGTCGCCGGCATGTTCGGACAATTGCACGATGACAAATATGAACTGCTGAAGCGCCACGGGCACTAGGGAATTTTTGGCCGCTGTCCAGGCCGGTCCATTCGCTCAGACGATAAACCACGCAAATTCGCTTTTGTCCGGATCGTGGTCTTCGGGATAAAATTCTCGCGGCGGCTGGAACACCGGGTGTAAAAGAATGCTATTGACGCTGGACATAGAAAAAATAGGGCGCGTTCCCGCGCGCGTGATTGGCGTAATGCTGTTCATTTTGACCCTGCTGGTTTTTGGCGCGCCGCCCTCGCGCGCCGGCGCTGCGGCCAATTCCCGAGACGAAGAATATGAACGCCTGTTCGTCCTTGCCAATACGGAATTTACCCTGTTGCATGAGCTGGCCCATGTTCTCATATGGGAATTGAAGCCGCCAATATTTGGGCGCGAAGAAGACGCAGCAGACACCATCGCCGTCATGGCCCAGATGATGGTTCCTGCGGGAGCGCAGGCGGATGCGGGTAATGAAATCGAAAAACTGCACGCGGTTGCCGACGGCTGGAAGCTGGAATGGAAACTGATCCAGGAAGACGAGCTGGAAACCGCCTACTGGGATTTGCATGCGCTGGAAATTCAACGGTATTACACGATTGCGTGCCTCGTTTACGGGGCGGATCCCGGTAATCGCGCCGGCATCAAGCAAGCGGCCCAACTTCCCGTAGAACGTGCGGAATGGTGTCACGAAGAATATGCGCTTGCCAAAAGCGCAATGGACTGGCTGGAGGCGCAATTCGCGCCGGGACCGGAATACGCCCGCAAGCCAAAGCGCGGGGAAGTCACTGTTTCCTATATGCGCAACTCTACCGTTGAGGGTGAAAAACTGGATCAATGGCTGCGCCAATCCGGTTTGGCGGAGCGCCTGGCGCGGGCCATGAACCAGCGCTTTGATCTGCCGCGCGACATCCTGATTTCGTTTGAAAGCTGCCCCTTTCCCAACGCCGCCTGGGATGTCAAGACGGCAAAAATACAGTTTTGTCATTCGCTGCTAAACCGGTTTTTATATCTGGCGCGAGAACTATCAAAAGAAAGCGGCGGCGCGGCTGACAGCACTGTCTGGAGCGCCGCGATTGACCGCAGCCCCGAGCCGTAAACCGGAATAGTCCGGGCGCAGGTCAGGCAGCGCTCAGTTCAGAACCTTCAGTGCTTCCTGAATCATCGGCATCGCATCGCGCATGGCCCGTTCGCCAAGCTTGATGGATTCTTCCGCCCGGTGAAAATCCAGCAGCCCGATATGCGCCACCTGGGGATTGACAAGCACGTCCGGCGGATCACCCGCAAGGCGCGAACGCGTCAGGCGATCCTGCACAATATTGAAGGCGCCGAACATCACCGTGGTCAGGCCCGGGGCGCCCTTTGACGAACCTAACATCTGACGCAGCACCAATCTGTTGGACAGCCGCGCCCCCGCCAGCAGGGATCGGGCGTCGGCATTTTCGGCTTCCAGTTCGTCGTCGCTTTCCAGCCGGTCGCCCTTGCGCACGGTGCCCATGCCAAAAATATCCGCATTCAGATTAACGGCGATTACCAGCCGCGCGCCAAATGCGCGGCATGTGGATACCGGAACCGGATTGACAAGCGCCCCATCAATCAGCCACCGGCCTTCGATCTTGACCGGGGAAAAAATGCCCGGCAGGGCATAGGAGGCCCGCATGGCTTCGACCATATGTCCCTGGCGCAGCCAGATTTCATGACCCGTCGCCAGTTCTGTCGTGACAGCGACGAAGCGGCGGCCCAGATGCTGAATTTCCATCTCGCCAAGTTCGTTATTCAGTTCAGCCGCCAATTTATTGCCTTGCAGCAATCCGCCGGAACCGATGCCGAAATCCAGAAACCGGAACAGGCGGCGCTGGGTCATGGCGCGAGCCCAGGCTTCCACCGCATCAAGTTTTCCCGCGATATAACCGCCGCCGACGACCGCGCCAATCGAGGTGCCACATACAATATCAGGTTGAATGCCCTCACGCTCCAGCGCGCGCAGCACCCCGATATGCGCCCAGCCCCTGGCTACCCCGCTGCCTAACGCCAGACCTATCGTGGCGGGCCTGCGCGACCAGGTGGGGCGAGGGATCGCGTCACTCATGGGGCACAACTGATCTCATAGCTTTGTCGGGTTAGGCGCATCCCCATAGACAGCAACCGGATCGAAGACCTTTTCGGTTTCTTCAAAATGCAGGGCAACCTCGCCTTTCGCCCCAACCGGTATCGAGCGGTAAAAGCACGAACGATAGCCCACATGACAACTGGCGCCGCCCTGCACGTTGACCCGCAGCCATACCGCGTCCTGATCGTCGTCAATGCGAATTTCAATTACCTTCTGCACCAGGCCGCTGGTCGCGCCCTTATGCCACAGCGCCTGACGGCTGCGGCTCCAGTACACCGCCTCGCCCAGCGCCACAGTTTGACGAAAGGCGTCGGCGTTCATATAGCCATGCATCAGCACTTCGCCGCTGCCGGCGTCGGTGGTGACCACCGGGATCAAGCCGCGTTCATCAAATTTCGGAGCCAGCTCACGGCTTTCCTCAACCTGTTCGATCGTGCGGCGGGGCGCAAACTGGAGTTCCTCACTGTTTTCCATCGTACAATCTTGCCTGTTTATGCTTAACGAAAAGTTATGCTGTCAGCGTTTGCGCAACATGTTCAAAAACCGCTCTTCCAGGCGTGAATCCGTCTTGAAGGCCCCCGTCATGCGGCTGGTGATCATATCGACGTCCGGCTTATGCACGCCACGGGTTGTCATGCATTCGTGCCTCGCCTCAATCAGGACGGCGACGCCAACGGCCTGCAACCCGTCATGAATCGCGCTGGCAATTTGGGCCGTCAGGGTTTCCTGGGTTTGCAGGCGCTTGGCGAAGACCTCCACCACGCGCGCCAGCTTGCTGATGCCAACCACCCGCCCTTCGGGAATATAGGCAATATGGGCCACGCCAATAATGGGCAGCATATGATGTTCGCAATGGGATTCGAGCCGGATATCGCGCAGCATGATCCAGTCGTCATAGCCTTCTACTTCTTCGAAGGTTCGCGACAGGATCTCGTTGGGATCCTCTGTGTATCCGGAAAAAAACTCGGCATAGGACCGGACCACGCGCGCGGGCGTGTCGAGCAGCCCTTCGCGGCCGGGATCATCCCCCGCCCAGCGGATCAGGGTCCGGACGGCGGTTTCGGCCTCCGCCTTGGTGGGACGCCGTTCCGTGTCTCCTGGTTTGGCCCTGTCTTCAAACACCCTGACCTGGCCGGCCTCATTTGTGATGGCATCCATTGTCAACTTTTCACTTTCTTGCATGTTTACCCCGGCGCGCCGCTGTAAGGATAACGGGGATTTGTCCATATTAAGCCCACTGGTATGGGCCGCTGCTTTCTTTCAATTCTCTGGCGCGGCAGCCATCGATTTTATGATAGTAATGCTTACATTACAGGCACTACAGGCGTAGTTTAGCCGGTCGAGTCTATATGTGCAATCTCGCCTTAACAATGCTTTATTGCCAATGGATTTTACTGAACAAGACCATGAGATGACCCTTGCCATGCAGACCATTGCGGACACCCAGACAGACCTGATCGGGGAGTTCCAGTTTTTCGATGACTGGATGGACCGCTATCAGTATCTGATTGATCTGGGACGTAAGTTACCGGAATACAAGGACGAATGGCGAACAGAGGCCAGCCGTGTGCAGGGCTGTCAAAGTCAGGTCTGGCTGCGCGCGTCCGGTGACGCCAAGCGGCTGCATTTTGACGCAATCAGCGATTCCGCCATCGTTTCCGGGCTGATCGCGCTGTTATTACGGGTTTACAGTGACCGTTCGGCGGCCGAGATTGCCGCCACCCAGCCGGGCTTTATTACTGAAATTGGTCTGGATTCCCATCTTAGCGCGACACGTTCCAATGGCCTGCATGCGATGTTAACGGCCATCAAGGGGCATGCCGCCGCAGCTATGGACCAGAAACATGGTTAATGATCTGTATAACAAGGCGATTCTGACCCTGGCCGGCAATATTGAGCGGTCCGGACGGTTGACCGACCCGGACGCCTCGGTGTTCCTCGACAGTCCCCTGTGCGGCAGCCGCATTACCGTCGATATCAAAATGCAGGGCGATAAAATCAGCGATTACGCCGCCGATGTAAAAGCCTGCGCCCTTGGGCAGGCGGCGTCCGCGATCATGGCCAAACATGTGATCGGCCAGACCGGCGAACAATTGCGTGAGGTCGCCGTCGCCATGCGCGCCATGCTCAAGAACCACGCCGCCCCCCCCGAGGGCGAATGGCGCGAACTGGAAGTTCTGCAGCCGGTCGCCGATTACAAGGCCCGGCACGGTTCGGTCATGCTGCCGTTCGAGGCCGTACTGAAGGCCGTTGAAGAAATTACCGCCAAACGCGCCGCCGCCGGTTCTGCCCATGTCTAGGGTTCTGTTGTTGTTGATCCGCGTATATCAGCTCTCGCTGTCGCCGTTTCTGGGAAGTTCCTGCCGCTATCAGCCGACCTGCTCGCAATACGCGGCCATCGCGATCCGCCAGCACGGGGCATGGCCGGGAAGCTGGCTTGCCCTGTCACGCATATGCCGCTGCAATCCGTGGGGCGGCCAGGGCGCGGACCGGGTTCCCGAACGCCTTGAGATGCGCTATGGACTGTTCAGCGCATGGCGCTATGGCCGCTGGTCGCACCGCACCCATGATACTTCGAAGTGAGAAAGTGATGATTAGAATTACCCTTCCCGATGGCGGGCAGCGCGAATATGCGGCCCCGGTCAGCGGCGCCGCACTGGCCCTCGACATTTCCAGATCGCTGGCGAAAAAGGCCGTCGCCGTGCGTATTGATGGCGAAGTGAAAGACCTGTCCACGGTTATCGCCCATGACGCCAGGGCCGCCATTCTGACCGCAGAAGACCCCGCCGCGCTGGACATATTACGCCATGATTGCGCCCACGTTCTGGCGGAAGCCGTAAAGGAATTATATCCAGAAACGCAAATCACCATTGGCCCGGTGATCGAGAACGGGTTCTTTTACGATTTTGCGCGCCCTACCCCGTTCAGCCTGGATGATCTCGAAGCGATCGAGGCCCGCATGCGCGAGATCGTGGACCGCGACGAACCCATTACCCGGGAAGTGTGGGAACGCGACAAGGCGGTGGCGTTCTTCCGTTCGATCGGCGAGGAATACAAGGCCGAGATCATTGCCTCGATCCCCGCCGGACAGGAAGTCAGTATTTACCGCCAGGGCCAGTGGCAGGATTTGTGCCGGGGGCCGCATCTGCCGTCCACCGGCAAACTGGGCAAGGCGTTCAAGCTGACCAAGCTGGCGGGCGCCTACTGGCGCGGCGATTCCAATAATGAAATGCTGCAACGTATTTACGGCGCCTGTTTCGCCAGCGACAAGGAACTGAAAGCCTATCTGCTGATGCTGGAAGAGGCGGAAAAGCGCGATCATCGCCGCCTGGGCCGCGAGCTGGACCTGTTTCATTTTCAGGAAGAGGGGCCGGGCGCCGTGTTCTGGCACCCCAAGGGCTGGGCATTGTTCCGTTCCCTGATCGATTATATGCGCGAACGCCAGCGCCATGGCGGCTATCACGAGGTTAACACGCCGGAGCTGCTGGATGCGTCGCTGTGGGTGGCGTCGGGTCATGCCGAGAAATTTTCCGAGGAAATGTTTTCCTGTCACACCCCGGACGAGCGGCATTTCTGCCTCAAGCCGATGAATTGCCCCGGCCATGTGCAGATTTTCCGCCAGGGCATCAAAAGCTATCGCGATCTGCCGTTCCGCATGTCGGAATTTGGCAAGGTGCATCGCTATGAGCCGTCCGGCGCGCTGCATGGGCTGATGCGCCTGCGCGCCTTTACCCAGGATGACGCGCATATTTTTTGCAGTGAAGATCAGATTACGCAGGAATGCGTCACTGTCACCAATCTGATTCTGGATATATACCGGGATTTCGGGTTTGATCAGCTGCGGGTGAAATTTTCCGACCGGCCAGAAAAACGCGTCGGCTCTGACGAGGTATGGGACAAGGCGGAGGCCGCCCTGAGAACCGCCATCGAGGCCGCCGGGCTGGACTATGTGATGAATCCCGGCGAGGGCGCATTTTATGGTCCCAAGCTGGAGTTTGTGCTGCGCGACGCCATCGGCCGGGACTGGCAATGCGGCACCCTGCAGGTCGATCTCAATCTGCCGGGGCGCCTGGGCGCCAGTTTTGTCGGCGAGGACGGGCAGAAACGGCCGCCGGTGATGCTGCACCGGGCGATGTTTGGATCGCTGGAACGCTTTACCGGAATTCTGATCGAGCATCACGCCGGGCGTTTTCCCCTATGGCTGGCGCCGGTGCAGGTGGTGGTCGCGACCATTACATCGGACGCGGACGAATATGCGCGCGAAGTTGTGGCGGCGCTGTTCGCGCGGGGCATTCGCGCCGAAGCTGACCTGAGAAATGAAAAAATCAATTACAAGGTGCGCGAACATTCGGTGCGCAAGGTTCCGGTTCAACTGGTTGTCGGCAAGCGCGAAGCGGAAGAGCGCACCGTGTCAGTACGCCGCCTTGGCGTGGCGCAGCAGCGCGCGGCGTCACTGGAGGAGATCGTCGCGGAGCTTGTAAATGAAATTGAAGCGCGCGCCGCGCTGGTTACGGATGCAAGTATTGCGGCGGCGGCTGAATAAAATATCCGGCGGTCAGTTTTACTGACAGGAAGTAAGGCGCTTTAGCAGGCTGCTGGAAACCCGGTATTGTCATCCTGAAGGAACGTAGCGACTGAAGGATCTCCAGCGTTTATGGCGCCTCTGAGATCCTTCGCTCTCGCCGCGCAAGCGCTGGCGCAGCGGGTCGCTCAGGATGACAAAAAGAAGGGATTTTCAGCAGCCTGTTAGGCCATGATGACTTCAGGTTGAAGCACCTTTTACTCCGACATCGCAAGCCGCAAAGCGGCGTGGCGACCCGCAGCGCCCCCGCGCTCTGTCCATGGGGCTGGCATATAGCTTGGCCGCCGCCGGACTTGCGCCTACAATGGCCGCAAAATATCACAATGGGGAGACGCAGCATGGCCAGACTTGAATTCTTTTTCGACTGTTCCAGCCCGTGGACCTATCTGGCGTTCAGCCGGATCGAAGCCGTGGCTGCGCGGACAAAGGCCCAGATCGAGTGGCGGCCTATTCTGGTGGGCGGCGTGTTTAATGCCGTGAACATGGAATTATATGACCTGCGGGCCAATCCGCATCCAGTCAAATCCGTTTACACCAATAAGGACCTGCAGGACTGGGCGCGGTTTTGCGGCATCCGGATCGGCTGGCCGAAAGTGTTTCCGGTGCGCGCCGTTGACAGTATGCGCGGCGCCATGGTGGCGCTGGATCACGGCGTTCTGCCCGCTTATGCCCGCGCCTGCTTTGAGACCTACTGGGGCGATCTGAAAGATATCTCGCAACCGGAAATTCTGACGGAAATTTGCCGTCGCGTGGGACTGAACCCCGATGAATTCTTCCGCCGCATCACTGAGGCGGATGTAAAGGACAGGTTGCGCGAAAACACCGAAGAAGTCATCCGCCGGGGCGGGTTCGGCTCCCCCACCATGTTCGTCAATGGCGATGACATGTATTTCGGCAACGACCGCTTGCCGCTGGTGGAAGCCGCCCTGTCAAGATAGCCTGTGCCCAAGAATTATAACATAAAGGGGGAGCCGGCACATGAAATGGCTTAAATGGATCGGCGGCATACTGGTTGTCCTCATCCTGGTTGTCATCGGCGCGTACGCCTGGTTATTGAATGACCGGCCCTCCCTGCAGCCCTATTCCGGGATGCAGATGGCCTCCACCCCCGTCGCCCCCGGCAATGTGCAGGTAAAATTTCTGGGCGTTGGCACCCTGCTGATCGAAGATGGCGAGACCGCTATTCTGACCGACGGGTTTTTCTCGCGTCCCGGAATTCTGCAGATGGCGTTTGGCGCGATCGAGCCGGATATGAACGCCATCAATCAGGGATTGAAGCGCGCAGGCATAACCAGACTGGCTGCGGTTATCGTCAATCATTCGCACTATGATCACGCCATGGATGCGCCAGAAGTGGCCAAGCGCACCGGCGCCTTGCTGATCGGATCAGAATCGACCGCCAATGTGGGGCGTGGCTGGGGTTTGATTGAGACTCAAATTCGCACCGCCAAAACCGGCGAACCAATGCCGTTTGGCCGCTTTACAGTGACCTTGCTGCCCTCGCGCCACGCGCCGACGGGCTTTACGGGCGGGGAAATCACCAGCCCGCTGAAACCGCCCGCCGGGGTCACCGATTATCTGGAGGGGGCGAGCTACGCCATTCTTGTTCAGCATGCGGATAAATCACTGCTGATCAACGCCAGCGCGGGCTTTGAACCCGGCGCGTTGAAAGATATTCGCGCCGATGTGGTGCTGTTGGGAACCGGTGGCCTTGGCATGTTCGAAGTGCAACATGAAGACGGCTACTGGAACGAAGTGGTTGTTGGCACGGGCGCCAAACGCGTGATCGCCATCCATTGGGATGATTTCATGACCGTTGGCGCGGGCGAACCCCTCGTTCCATCAACAAAAATCCTTGGTGATTTTGATCACATGATGGCATTCCTGAAAACCCGCGGCGCAAAGGACGGCGTGGAAGTGCGCCTGCCCCAGGACTGGCAGCCCATGGATGTATGGGCCGGGCTGAAGTAAAGGCTGCGGCGACGCGAACTTGTCATTCTGAGCGTAGCGAAGAATCCCGGCAACATTCCTTCCGCCGGAGATTCTTCGCTACGCTCAGAATGACAAAAAAGGTGAGACTTTATAACCCCTGTTACGCCGCCTGCTGTTTCGGGTTGAAGCGGCCATAGAAGCTTTCGCCTTTGGCGGCCATTTCACGCAGCAATTTGTTAGGCGCAAAACGTTCGCCGTAAGCCTGGGCCATACGGTCGCATTCACGCACAAATTCCGCCGCGCCAATGGTGTCAATCATGGATAGCGGACCGCCGGTATAGGGTGCAAAACCCCAGCCCTGAATGGCGCCGACATCGGCGTCGCGCACATCGGTCAACACGCCTTCCTCAAAACAGCGCGCGGTGTCGAGCGCCTGAACATAGAGAAAGCGTTTTTTCAGTTCTTCGACATCCGGCTGGCTGGCGGACTGTTTCACCAGTTGCGCAATGCCGGGCCACAGTTTTTTCTTCGCCCCTTCGGGATAATCGTACCATCCCTTGCGGTTCTTTTTACCCAGCCGTCCCTGTTTGACGACCATCTCTTCCAGCAGGGCGTCGATGGCGGTTGGCTTGTAAGCCGCGCCCAGATCTTTGCGGGTCTGAGCGGCAATGTGCCAGGTCAGTTCCAGACTGACCTCGTCATTCACCGCCAGCGGCCCCACCGGCATGCCGGTCATTTTCCCCACATTGTCAATGAGGGCGGGCTTGACGCCCTCGGTCAGCATGGCGATGCCTTCATTCACATAGGTGCTGAACACGCGGCTGGTGTAAAAACCCCGGCTGTCATTCACGACAATCGGCGTCTTTCTGATTTTGCGCACATAGTCGATGGCCACCGCCAGCGCCTTGTCAGAGGTTTTCTTGCCCATGATGATTTCCACCAGACCCATGCGATCCACCGGCGAGAAAAAATGCACGCCGATAAACTGTTCCGGCCGCGAGGAGCGATCCGCCAGCCCGGTAATCGGAAGCGTGGAAGTGTTGGAGGCGAAAATCGAGGTTGCAGGCATCACGGCCTCCGCCTTGCCCGTGACGGCGGCCTTGACTTCGCGATCCTCAAACACCGCTTCGATCACCAGATCCACATCACCAAGCCCGGAATAATCCGTGGCCGGCGTAATACGCGCCAGCACGGCGTCTTTTTCTGCGGCGCTGGTTTTACCTTTTTCCACAGCCTTGCTTAACAGATTTTCGGAATAGGCCTTGCCTTTGGCGGCATTTTCCAGACTGCTGTCCATCAGCACAACCTCAATGCCCGCCATGGCCGATACATAGGCAATACCCGATCCCATCATGCCCGCGCCCAGCACGGCAATTTTCCTGCATTCGGATTTTGGCGGGGCCTTGGGGCGGCGCGCGCCCTTGGCCAGTTCACCGCTGGATATAAACAGAGATCGCACCATATTACGGGCGCTGGGATGCAGGAACAGGTTCACCAGCAGGCGCGTTTCAATGCGCAGGCCCGCATCCATCGGCGCCTGAATACCCTCGTAGACACAGGACAGAATAGCTTCCTGGGCCGGATAATTGCCGAAGCCCATCTTGCGGGTCGTGGCGATGGCCATGGCGTAAAATTCCGTAGCAGGACCACCGTCATAGGGGCCGCCGCCGGGAATTTTGTAATTCTTCTTGTCCCAGGGCTGTTGCGCGTCGGGCGTTTCTTTCAGCCAGCGTTTGGCCTCTTGCACGATTTCGTCCGCCGGAACAATTTTGTGAATAATGCCCAGTTTCAGCGCCTGTTGCGGTGAAACCGGTTCACCCTGCAACAGCATTGGCAGCGCCGCCGGAATGCCGATCAGGCGCGGCAGGCGTTGCGTGCCGCCGCCGCCGGGCAGCAGGCCGACCTTGCTTTCCGGAAGGCCGAGTTGAATGGCGGCATTATCGGCGCACACCCGGTAATGACAGCCCAGCGCAATTTCCAGCCCGCCCCCCAGCGCAATGCCATTAATGGCCGCGGCCACCGGTTTGCCGCAGGTTTCCAGCGTCCGCAAAAGGGCACTGAAACCAACAAGCGGACTGGCGTAAAGGGCATCCACCCGCTGTTCGCGCGACGCCCCGGCGCCGGGGGTGGTGATACCCTGCACCAGCGTCAGATCGGCGCCCGCCAGAAACGAATCCTTGCCGCTGGTGATGACCGCGCCCTTGATGGCGGCGTCGTTTTTGATGCGCGTAATGCATTCAGAAAACTCCGCCAGCGATTCGTTGGACAGCACATTCATGGCGCGCCCCGGCATATCCCATGTAAGGACCGCGATGCCGTCGCTGCCGATGTCAAATTTCATCTGTTGCATCTGTCTCTCCCTGATAGGCTAATGCATCGCGCGGACCACGCGGCCCTGCTGTGCTGTTTATTTTCGTTTATAAAATGTCATTGTCATCCTGAGCCGAAGGCGAAGGATCTCTGCGGTGCGGGTTGAGATTCTTTGCTTCACTCAGAATGACATTTCCTGGTTTTAGCAGACCGCACAACCCTGCCACTTATCCGTAAACGGATCATCGGCCTCGTTTATATATGCCCTGTCACTAAATCCGTTCGATGATCGTCGCTGTTCCCATGCCCGCGCCAACGCAGAGTGTGATCAGCGCCGTGCTGAGGTTGCGGCGCTCCAGTTCGTCCAGCACGGTGCCCAGGATCATGGCGCCGGTGGCGCCCAGCGGATGCCCCATGGCGATGGCGCCGCCATTAACGTTGATTTTCGAATGGTCGATATTGAGCTGCTGCATCATGCGCAGCACGACGGAGGCAAAGGCCTCGTTCAACTCGAACAGATCGATGTCGGCGACCGTCATGCCTGCGCGCTTCAGCACCTTTTCGGTGACCAGCGCAGGACCGGTGAGCATGATGCAGGGTTCTGAACCAATGGAGCCAAAGGCGCGGATGCGCGCGCGTGGCTTCAGGCCCATGGCGCTGCCTGCGTCCCGTGTGCCGAGCAGAACGCCCGCCGCGCCATCGACGATGCCGCTGGAATTGCCGCCATGATGCACATGGTTCATTTCCTCGACATCCGGGTAACGCTGCATGGCGACCGCGTCAAAGCCGCCCATTTCACCCATCAGGGTAAAAGAAGGATCGAGCGACGCCAGCGACTGCATGGTGGTGCCGGGGCGCATATGCTCGTCATGATCCAGAATGGTGCGGCCGTTAATGTCCTTCACGGCGATCACGGATTTTTTGAAATAGCCATTGTCCCAGGCGTGTTTGGCGCGGCGCTGGCTTTCCACGGCGTATCCGTCCACATCGGCGCGGCTGAACCCGTCGCGGGTGGCGATCAGATCGGCGCCGATGCCCTGGGGCGCAAAATAGCTTTTGAAGGCGATCGCCGGATCGGTGGACCAGGCGCCGCCGGCCGCCCCCATGGGAACCCGGCTCATGCTTTCGACGCCGCCGCCGATGGTCATATCCGACTGGCCCGACATGATCTGGGCCGCCGCCATGTTCACCGCTTCCAGACCCGATGCGCAGAACCGGTTGATCTGCACGCCCGCGACGCTTTCGGCATAATCGGCGTTCAATACCGCAATGCGGGCAATGTCCGCGCCCTGCTCGCGCACCGGCTCCACACAGCCCAGGATGACGTCATCGACCTTGCTGGTGTCCAGATTATTGCGGTCACGCAGCGCCTTCAGCACTTGCGTCGCCAGTTCCAGGGACGGCACCTCATGCAGGCTGCCGTTGGATTTACCCTTGCCGCGCGGGGTGCGCACAGTGTCATACACAAAGCAGTCAGTCATGGGCGTTCTCCTTGGTTCGATCTTTGGCAGGGGCATATCCGAACCCCGGCGTTTGGGCGCATTGTGTCATTAACGCAGAGAGTGTTGAAGCAATAATTTACAGAAACCATGGTCCAGCGGGTCTTGACGGCCTGATTTATTACCCGACGCCGCCACCGGCCACATATAAGGTCTGCCCGGTGATATAGCTACTTTCATCGGCGGCAAAAAAACAGATGGCGGCAGCCAGTTCCTCTGGCGTGCCAAAGCGGGCGAGCGGGGTGTCGCGCAGGCTCTGGGTGATAATGTCACCCATCCAGCCGGTTTCCTGATTGCTCAGGGGCTTCGGATTTCGCGGTGTAATACGCGGACCCCCGTCCACACCCCCAGGCGCCACGCAATTGACCCGCAGGCCAAACTCCGCAACCTCCATCGCCAGCGCCGTGGTGATGGCTGCAACACCGCCCTTGGCGGCGGAATAGGGAACCCGGTAAATGCCGCGCGTCGCCACGGAGCCGATATTGACGATGGCGCCGGCCTTTTTTGCCAGCATATGGGGCAGCACCGCATGACAGCACCACAGGGTCGGCCACAGGGAACGCTGGATTTCAGCCTCGATTTCCTCCGGCTTATATTCCCAGAACGGCTTTGCCCAGATCGTGCCGCCGACATTATGCACGGCAATGTCTATGCGTCCGTAGACATCGGCAACCTCGGCGAACAGGCGCACCGCGCCCTCGCGCTGTTCCAGATCCACGGCAACAACCCGGCCCCGCCCACCTGCGGCTGTGATTTCCGCCAGCACCCCGAGGGCCGGTTTTTCGGAGCGGTCGGCAATCACCACCTGCGCGCCTTCCGAGGCCAGGCGCAGCGCCGCCGCTCTGCCAATTCCCTGGGCCGCACCTGTCACCACTGCGATGCGATCCGTAAAGCGCTGGGCTGTCATTTTGGTCTCCTGAGCGTTGCGCTGCCTTAATTTCAAGCATACACTATATGCAACACATTCCACATGCTGTGCAAATAACAGAGCTGAATAAACCAGAATATGACAGGGAGACCAGGGTGAAACCAGACAGTCTGGATATCAGATGGCCCGCGCAAACCAATGAAATCCCCAAAGAGGTTTTCACGCGCGCAGATGTTTTTGAGCAGGAACTCAAACAAATATTCTACGGTCCCGAATGGCACCCGGTTGCCCATGAAAGCGAAATACCAAAGCCCGGTGACTTCAAGACCTTTTTCCTCGGCAAGGCGCCGCTGATCATCAATCGCGATCAGGAAGGCAAGGTTCGGGTTTTCTTCAACGCGTGCGCGCACCGGGGCAACCAGCTTGAAACCGCGGGGGCCGGCAACAAAACCGAATTTGAATGCCCGTATCACCGCTGGCTGTTCAGCGCCAACGGCGATCTGATCGGCTGTCCGGCGGAAGCCGAGTTCGCCCCCGGCTTCAAACGCAAGGACTTTCCCCTGGCGCAGCCGCGCATGGAAATTTTTTACGGGCTGATCTTTGTCACCTTCAGCGATCAAACACCCGATCTGGACACGTTTCTGGAGGACGCCCACAACGGTCTTAAAGAAACCCTGGGCGTCGATGGGCGTCTGAAATTATTGGGTTATCAGAAAGTGCGGTATCGCACCAACTGGAAAGCCTATGCCGACAATGACGGCTATCATGCGCCCTTGCTGCACAGCGCCTTTCGCATGCTGAACTGGCAGGGCGGCAAAGGAACCCAGCGCGCCACACGGGTGCATGGCCATATTATTTTTGATTCGGCGCTGTCGGTCGCCAGCGGGCAAAATGTGCTGAAAGACCCATCCCTGATCGCGTTTCGCGGTTCAGACCCGTCGCGCGGGTCGCGCCTGGCCTCGATGTTTCCAACCTTTATCGCCACCAGCCATCTTGACGTGATCAATCTGCGGTTCGCCATACCCCTCAGCGTGGATGAAACCGAAGTGCATTACGCCTATTTCGCCCATCAGGATGACGACGCCGAAATGGAAAGGCACCGGCTGCGGCAATCTTCAAATCTGCTTGGCCCCTGCGGACTGGTCAGCATGGAGGACGCCTCGGTATTTCACCGGGTGCATATCGGCAACCATACGCCCGGCAATGTCACGTTCCAGAAAGGCGTGAAAAACCTGAACGGTTTCGAACAGGATTTCAAACAGAATGACGAATCCGCCAATCTGCCGCGCTGGGAATATTACCGCCGCGCCATGGGATTTGACAGGCGCGCCCCATGACAGCTTTAACCGCACAGGACCTGTTCAGGATTGACGAGCTGCAAACCCGTTATATCCATGCGCTGGACAGCAAGAATATACCCGGCTGGCTGACGACGTTTGCGGAAATGCCGGATGCGTCCTATATCTGCACCACCCAGGAAAGCGTCGACCGGAATTTACCGCTGGCCCTGATCATGGATGATTGTTACGCGCGGCTACAGGACCGGGTTACCTATATCACCAAAATCTGGGCGGGCACATTTCAGGACTATCGCACCCGCCACTTTACCCAGCGGGTCAGCGCCGAGGCGTTAGCGGATAATGCCGTCCGGGTACGCACGAATTTTACCGTGATTTACACGCCCGAGGACACTGGCGCATCTGAAGTGCTGACCGCAGGCGTCTATGAAGATGTGATCAGCCTGGCCAATGGGACGGCGCAATTTCTTTCAAAGAAGGCGGTGACCGATACGTCGGTATTGCCGCGTTATCTGGTCTATCCGCTGTGATCTGATGCGGTTGCCGGAGCGCGCCCGCGAAGGTCGAAATCTGCATGGGCGCGTGGTAATAATCGTCTGGCAACGCCATAAAGTTAAATAAGCAGGAGATGTTAAATGCAGTATGTCAGTCCGGAAGAACTTATAAACAGCAGCGGCCTGCGGATCGTTCTGGTCAAGGGCGCGGTAAGCCCGTGGGGTCAGGCCGCCAAGGCGATGATGGAATATAAGGGGCTTGCCTACACGGCGGCGGTATGGAAGGCCGGGGCCCCGAACGAAGAAATCGTTGCATGGTCGGGAAGCAACAGCGCCCCGGTCGTCGCCTGGAACGCGGAAAAGCCCATCTTCCGCTGGGACGACATCCTGTTCCTGACCGAACGGCTGGCCCCCCAGAAACCCCTGATTCCCGCGCCAATCGAGGATCGCGTGCTGACCCTGGGGCTTTGCCACGAAATGTGCGGTGAACTGGGGCTTGGCTGGAATCGGCGGCTTAGCCTGTTCAGCCCGGCCCTGACTTCCGGCGCGGCGCCCGAAGCGATTGTGAAAATGGGTGCGAAATATGGGTTTGCGCCCGCCGAGGTCGCGCAGCTTGACAGCCGGCAGGTCGCTTCGCTGAATATGCTGACGAAACGGTTAAAGGCGCAGCAGGCCGCTGGCAGCCCATTCTTCGTTGGTCAGGGCATTACCGCCGTGGATTTCTTTTGGGCTGCATTTTCTAATATCTTCAGCCCGCCACCCGCCGAAATATGCCCGATGCCCGAACAGGCCCGCCCGATGTTTTCGAGTTTAAGCGATGGCGTGCGCGCGGCCCTTGACCCGGTGCTGCTGGCGCACCGCGACAGGATCATGGCGGCGCACTTCAAAATACCGATGGAAATGTAGTCCGCCCAAAACAGGCGCAAGCCGCCGGCATTGCCCTGCTTGCGCCCTGCCTGACCACCAGCGTAGACTTGGCCCGCCAATCAAGATGGCCGGATGCTTAATTCCGGCCAGCAAACCCAGGAAAGGTAGGAAAATGGACAATAAACCTGCTGCATATGTTCCCGATGGCGCAACCAGGGTATGGGCGGATGATTTTCGCCTGTCCGGCAATCAGGCCGGGAAAAGGGTTTACGACACCATCAGGGTCCGCAAGCTGTCCCCGGCGCTGGGCGCGGAAATCAGCGGCGTCGATCTGAAAATGCCGCTGGGCAACCAGACCTTTCAGGAAATCCATGATGCGCTGGTGGATAATCAGGTGATTTTCTTCCGTGATCAGGACATTAGCATGGACCAGCACAAGCAATTTGGACGCCGCTTCGGCTCCCTGCATGTGCATCCGGTGGTGCCGGGGCCGGAAGGGCATCCTGAAATCCTGATGCTGCATTCGGATGAAAAATTTCAGTATTCCGCGAGCGCCTGGCATTCGGATGTGTCCTTCGAACAGATCCCCAATCTGGGTTCCATCCTGATGGCCAGGGTGATGCCGGAAACCGGCGGCGACACGGAGTTTGCCAGCATGCATGCGGCCTATGAGGGGCTGTCGGACAAAATGCAGCATTTTCTGTCCGGGCTGACGGCGGAGCACGCCAGCGAACATGTGTTTGGCCGTCCCAAACATGCAAACGACCTTCGCCCCACCGCCGTGCACCCGGTGCTGCGCACCCATCCGGTGTCCGGCCGTACCGGGATTTATGTGAACAGCGTTTTCACCACCAAAATTGTGGACATGAAGCCGAAGGAAAGCGCAGCGGTGCTGGAATTCCTGTACCGCCATGTTGAAACGCCTGAATTTCATGTGCGTTTCAAGTGGGAGGTGAATTCGCTGGCGTTCTGGGACAATCGCAGCACCCAGCATCGCGCGATCGCCGACTATTTCCCGCAAACCCGCACCATGCAGCGCGTCACCATCAATGGTGATGATGTGCCGTCCTACCGTCCGCATTAAAGGGGCCGCGCAGACACCGGCTATTTACAGCCGCCTTAACCGGCCCGCGTCACAAGGCGCGGGCAATCAGCAGGCGCATGATTTCGCTGGTGCCGCCATAGATGCGCTGCACCCGCGCGTCTGCGTACATGCGGGCGATGGGATATTCCATCATGTAGCCATAGCCGCCAAACAGTTGCAGGCATTTATCAACCACCCTGCACTGGGTTTCACAGGCCCACAGTTTGGCGACGGCGCCTTCTTCCGGGCTTAGTTCCCCGCGCACCAGCCGCGCTACATATTCATCCAGAAAGGTGCGCGCGACCACGGCCTCGGCCTTGCAATCGGCCAGCACGAACTGGGTGTTCTGCAAATCCAGCAGCGTTTTTCCAAACGCCTTGCGCTGTTTGACGTAATCAACGGTAACAGCGATCGCCGCCTCCATGCCGGCCACCGCGCCCATGGCGATAATCAGCCGCTCGCGCGGCAATTGCTGCATCAGCTGATAGAACCCCCGGCCTTCGTCACCGCCCAGAACATTGTCTGCGGGGACGCGCACGTCATCAAAAAACAGCTCCGACGTGTCGGCGGCGTGCAGCCCGATCTTGTCCAGGTTGCGCCCGCGCCGGAAACCGGGGGAATCCGCTTCGACCATCACAAGGGAAATATTCTTCGCGCCGCCGTTAACGTCACCGGTTTTACACACGACAATGATTAAATCCGCATGCTGACCATTGGTGATGAAAGTTTTCTGGCCATTGATCACCAGACTGTTGCCGTCTCTCCGCGCAGTCGCGCGCACCGCCTGAAGGTCCGATCCCGTGCCAGGCTCGGTCATGGCGATGGCGCAGACAAGTTCACCCGTGGCCATTTTCGGCAGCCAGCGCTTTTTCTGCTCCTCGGTGCCATAGTTGAGAATATAGGGCGCGCAGATGCCGCTATGGACGCCGTTGCCCCAGCCGGAAAAATGCGTCCATGCTTCCTGCTGCGTGATCACCGCTTCGTGGCGGAAATCGCCGCCTGCGCCGCCATATTCTTCCGGTATGGTGACGCACAGGAGGCCAGCGTCACCCGCCTTGTTCCAGAAGGCGCGGTCGATGATGCCTGCCTTGTTCCAGCGCTCATTATGCGGCACTGCCTCGCGCTCAAAAAATTTGCGGACGCTGTCCGAAAAAATTTCCAGATCTTCGTCCATCCAGGCAGATTTATGCGCGATCATAGTTTCCACTCCCGTTCGAATTGGATTTGCGCGGCCCTTCTTAGGCCATCCATTTGTTATGACAAAGTATGACACCATTCGGTGTGCTGTGGCAGCCCTATACCCCGCGCTGAGGTTGACAGGTAAAGATGGGGGTAATGACTGAAATCGCGGCAAATATTATTACAATTAATAATGATTATCATATAATCGCGTTTGAACGGGTTAACGGCTGTAGCGCCGCGGACTGATGGCGGCGGATTTTTGATATGGGAGAGAAAACAATGGATTCCAAAAACGTGCTCGCCATACATGGCGGAAAACCGGAAAAACTGATTTCAGACGCGCTGGGCATGCTTTCCGCCTGCGCCCTGCATCATGTTTGTCCGGGCCGGGCCCGGATCGTCGTACATCAGCTTGAACTCATTACCAGCAGCCGGGACATCGATCCGCTGCTGCGCCTGACATGCCAGCAATTGCTGAATACATGGGAAAACACCCTGCGGCGCTTTGCACAGGAGATTGATGAAGAAGAAGCTCTCAGGCATATACATTAACGCCGCGTCCGCACGCACCTGCGTGAGTTAAATTTAGAACGCCTCCGCGTTCAGGGTCATCATGGCAGGGCAGCGCCGATTGTCTGGCCCAGGCCACCTTTGGCATATTTACGCATCCGGAAGACGATGGAATTTTTATGTACATAGTATGTTCTTAATATTAGGTGTATATTCCTATATGATGGCCCCTATCCGCTCACGCTTGATTGGAGACCGCCATGCCCCTCCCGGATGTCATTCAAACGCCAGCATACCGCAAGGCGTTCGAGCTTTATTTGCGCAAAGGCGTACCGATTGAGCTGTCATTGAAGGCGGCGGTTGCGCAGGAACATTCGACGACACATTATGTCTGGCGCACACGCGGCGATAACAAAGTACGCGCCACGCACGCGGTCAACAATGGCCGGATTTTTTCATGGGACAATCCCCCGCCAACCGGCCATCCCGGCGAGAATTATGGATGCCGGTGCACGGCGGAGCCCTATGTGCACGGCGAGAGTGAATTTGCGTATCAGGTGTTAATCAGCGTAGTGAATGATTCCAGTCCGGAATGGGAATGGATGGATTTCGTTTGGCACGCAATTAAAGGCGGAGGGGATGTTACCTTGTCGCAGATTGGACATTTGCGGGGCATCATCAACCACTATGCCTATCATTTGGCGGAGAACTGGAAATTTGAGGATGTCAACAGGCAGGTCATTGATAAGGCGCGGGGAGTTGGCAACGGTTATTTTACCTATCGCTTTTCGAGAAGTTATAATTTTCGGCCCATCTCCTTTCCATATGGAGATTCCACGGTATCTGGAATGTTCACGGGACATGTTACGGAAAAGAATGGCGTCATGAAAATTGACGGGAGTATCGATTATTTCTTTGATGATGATTACACGGACCCGGTGGACATCCGGCAACTATTTCTGGGCGAGTCTGATCCGGCAGCCGTTGCTGAGTTCGTAGAATTCGTACTGGAAGCTATCCGTTACAATTTGATTGGCAGTGTGGATACGGAAGAAGCCGCGAAGATTCTGCTGCATACAAACACCACTATCCGAAAAGATCCGGCGGATGCATCCCTCCCGATGTCAGTTTCTCAAATATTGGGACGCATTAAACAAAGCATCCTTAAGGCCCTGCCTGACAATGCCAGGGTGGATGCAATTGCAGAATTATTTCGCTATATCACGGACGGCGGTGGCGGCGTATACGCCATCACCGATCAGTGGCAAACAGATTTTCATGCGCAAGCCAGGCTGAACGAAAGTGACAGCCTGTATCAATGGCCCAAAAAATAAGATGCGAGGCTCTTATCATTGCGCAGGATATAATCCACATTAACTCAACAGAGATTTGAGTACGGCCATCGGCACGAAAAGCGCAAGCACAACAAAAATATAAAGCCACACCGGTATGGAAAATATAATCAGCGCGTTGCTGATCCATTTGCCTCTGAAGGCCGCGCCCATGTCGCGGATGGTTTGGCGATGCCGTCTTCGCCATAACAGTTCAAAAAATCCGGCATAGGCGGCTGCTGGAACCCAGCCGAAAAGGAGGTAAAAGCCATAGCTTGCCCCACCGCTAACGTTGATTTCCGGGCATTCCTTATGATGTTGAATTTCACCATCCGGGAATTGGCTCTGGCACGCTTCATACGCCTCCCTTTTCTGCGTTCCGCTCCAATGAAGCGCAGCATTGGCCAACCCATAACCAACGCCAATTGCCAGCGCCAACCGGCCCATGCGCAGCCACATGCTCGGCTGCGGCTTGACGCTGAAGACCATGACCGGGATTAGGATAATGAACAGCCAGAACCAGTAATTCATTCGGGAAGCTTAATGCGTAATCACGGCAGGGAAAAGGGCGGCGGCGCAGGGGCTGAAAAATTGCCGTCGGCTTCAAAGAAAAAGGGCAGCGTCGGCCAAAATCCACTTATTTGATTTTGAATCGTTTTTGAGGCGCGCCAACATCAGATTAGCGTGTAATACTTCCATTATTAGCATGTGTTGACTGCTTTTGAAATATGCATGAAGTGCAATCAGAACAAGCAGAAAGGAAAGCAAAAATATTTCGCTGAAAAACGAAACCCCAGCAGCGATCAAAGACAAAATCATTACAATAGTTTGTTTGGCCACACGAGATTCATGTGCATCGTGATACTCCTTGTGACAATAGAAATATTCATCGAACGTCCAGGCGCTTTTTTTAAAAAACTTCAATGAACCTCGCGGAAAAATTCTTTTTGTGAAAGCTGTTTATGTAACGACGCAGTATTTCTCCAATCCAAGTCCTCATTGTTCAAACTCCCGTCTTGTTATATCGGAAAAAGCGAAGGCTACCCTTTTTCTGCTCAATCCCTCTTGCTAAAACCCCTCGGCATCCAGCGCCATCAGGCAGTCCGCGCCGCTCTTTATTTTCGCCAGCATCGCTGCGCCATCGGGCATCACGCGCTGCATGAAATAGCGCCCGGTGATGAGCTTGGCCTGATAGAATGCGGCGTCGCCTGCGCCTGCCTTAAGCCCGGCGTGGGCAGCGCGCGCCATGCGCACCCACATCATGCCAAGTGCGGTCAGGGCGAACAGATGCAGATAATCCGTGGAACCCGCCGCCAGATGATCCGGATTTTTCATGCCATTTTCCAGGAACCATAATGTGGCCTGTTCCAGCAGGCTGCGGGTTTCCTTTAGCGGTGCGCAATATTCCGCCATCTCCGGTTGGGCCGCGCATTCCGTTAGCAGCGCGTCCACATCGGCAAAGAATGCAAACACCGCGCGCCCGCCATTCGCACCCAGCTTGCGGCCCACCAGATCCAGCGCCTGAATGCCGTTGGCCCCTTCGTAGATCATGGCGATGCGGGCGTCGCGCACAAATTGTTCCATGCCATGTTCGGCAATATAGCCGTGGCCGCCATAAATCTGCTGCGCATTGACGCAATTGGCGAAGCCCTGATCGGTGAGATACGCCTTCACCACCGGCGTCAGCAGAGCCATGTAATCGTCCGCCTTTTCCGCGTCCGTGGCGTGGCTGCGCAAAATGTCCGCCTGCACGCCGATCCACATGGAAAAGGCGCGCGCGCCTTCGTTGAAGGCTTTCTGGTTCATCAGCATACGGCGTATATCGGGATGCACGATCAGCGGATCGGCAGGCTTGCCGGGTTCGGCGGCGCCCGTCAACGCGCGGCCCTGAAGCCGGTCACGGGCGTAAATCACCGCATTCTGGTAAGCGACTTCCGACACCGCCAGGCCCTGCTGGCCAACAAGCAGCCGGGCCTCGTTCATCATGGTGAACATGGCGCGCATGCCCTTATGTTCTTCGCCCACCAGATAACCAACCGCGCCGTCATAATTCAGCACGCAGGTTGAATTGCCGTGAATGCCCATTTTTTCCTCGATGGAACCGCAACTGACGCCGTTACGCGCGCCAAGACCGCCATCGGCATTGACCAGAAATTTTGGCGCCACGAACAGCGAAACGCCCTTAATGCCTTCCGGCGCGCCGGTAATTTTCGCCAGCACCAGGTGGATGATATTTTCCGCCAGATCATGTTCGCCCGCAGAAATGAAAATCTTCTGTCCACTGATCCTGAAGCTGCCATCGGGCTGCGGTTCGGCGCGGGTGCGCATCAGGCCCAGATCGGTGCCGCAATGGGGTTCGGTCAGATTCATGGTGCCGGTCCACTCGCCTGACGTAAGCCTGGGCAGATAAATACGCTTGAGTTCATCCGAGCCATGCTGATGCAGCGCTTCATAGACGCCGTGGGTCAGGCCAGGATACATGCCAAACGCCATATTGCTGGACGTCACCATTTCGTTGAACGCCATGGCCAGCACGACCGGCATGCCCTGACCGCCAAATTCCGGATCGCAGGACAGGCTGGGCCAGCCGCCGTCCACAAAGGTGCGATAGGCCCCCTTGAAGCCATCGGGCGTGGTGACCGATCCATCCGCGTGGCGGGTGCAGCCCTGCTGATCCCCGATGCGATTAAGCGGTTGCAGCACTTCCTCGCAAAGCTTCGCGGCCTCGGCCAGCACCGCCTCCAGCAGATCAGGCCCGGCGGACGCATAGGCGGACAGATTACTAAGCCGCTCCAGGCCCAGCACTTCGCGCAACAGAAAGCGGAACTCGTTCAGCGGTGCTTGATAGACGGGCATGGGGCCTCCTGAATGGCTTACAGCTAACGGGTGTTTCCTGACCCTGTACAATACCGGATAAAGCTGTGCGGGCCGTTAACATCCGTATCTGAGGCTATAACGGTTTGGCGTTTAACATCACTGCGGCAATCTTGCAGATTTTGCCGGAACGATTCGACCAGGCGTGGTTGGTGCCGCGCTGAACAAGCACGTCACCGGCCTTGAGCAGGGTTTCGCCGGTTTCCATCATGGAATAAATCTCGCCTTCCAGCACGATGATAAAGTCAACCGTATCGGTTTTGTGAAAACCGGGATGGGATTCCAGCCCCTTGCCCGGTTTGGCAAGGCCCTCGGGTTCGGGGGGAAATTCGGCCATGCGCAGCATCATCTGGCCGGGGCTGGGTTCCAGCGCATAGGCGCCAGGGCGGCGGCTGTCCACGTTGCCGGAATTGTCGGCGGGCAGGCCGGTTGTCCATAATTCAGCCAGCGCCAAAGCGCCCTGATCGCGAAAATCATCCATTCCGCCGCCGCCAAACACATCCGCAATGCCGGAATCCATAAAGAAGTTCGAGCGGCCATGGGCATCGTGCCCGGTGACAACGCGGCGTACTGGTTTCATTCGGGTTCCTCCATGGGGATGTCTGGGCTTAAACGCCCCGGCCATTAATTACCCTGATTGGAACACGCCGCCCGCATTTGCGCAAGGATCGCCTCGGCGGCCTGGCGCCGGTCCGGGGCCTTGACGATGGGGCGGCCGACGACCAGATAATCCGCGCCCGCTTGTAACGCCTCTGCGGGGGTCATTACCCGCTTTTGATCATTGGCCTCGACGCCTGCCGGGCGGATGCCAGGCGTTACGATCAGCATATCCGGGCCAAGGGCGGCGCGCAGGCGGGCGGCCTCCTGGGCCGAGGCGATTACGCCATCGCAGCCGGTTTCTTTGGCAAGCAGCGCGCGCTGCAACACCAATTGCGCCACGCCGCCATGATAACCCATTTCATCCAGCGCTGTCTGATCCAGACTGGTCAGCACGGTGACGCACAGAATTTTAAGATCGCTGGCGCCGCGCCCGGCAACCGCAGAAGTTAAAATTTCCCGGTCCCCGTGCACGGTCAAAAACTGCGCGCCGATAGTGGCCGCACTTGTCACCGCATTGCGCACGGTTTCGCCTATGTCGTAAAATTTGAAATCCAGAAACACCCTGTCGCCGCGCGCGATCAGTTCGCGCGCCAGATCGGCGCCGCCCACGGGAAACAGTTGCAGGCCGATTTTGAAAAACCGCACCACGCCGCGCAGTTCATCCGCCACGGCCCGGGCCTCGGCAATGCCGGGCACGTCAAGCGCTACGATCAGGCGTTCATCAGGAGGGATGTTGGCCCTTGCGCTCATTCCGCCGCCTGACGCCGTCTTGGTGATTTATCCGCAAGTGCTGTTGGCCGCACGCCAAGCCGCGCAAACAGCGCGTCATCGCGTTCCTTGGCCGGGTTTTTCGTGGTCAGCAGTTTCGGCCCGATGAAAATCGAACCTGCGCCCGCCAGAAAACACAGGGCCTGGGTTTCATCATTCATCTGCTCGCGCCCCGCCGACAGGCGCACCACCGACGCCGGCATCAGAATTTTCGCGACCGCAACGGTGCGCACAAATTCCAGGCTGTCCAGCCGTTCTGTGCCGTACACCGGCGTGCCTTCGGTCTGGATCAGCATATTAATGGGCACACTTTCGGGGTGATCCGGCAAATTCGCCAAAGTATGCAGCATGCCAATGCGGTCGGCGCGCGCCTCGCCCATGCCGACAATGCCGCCGCAGCACACATTGACGCCCGCCGCACGCACGGACGCCAGCGTATCCAGCCGGTCCTGATAAGTGCGTGTGCTGATCACCTGGCCGTAAAATTCCGGCGATGTGTCGATATTGTGATTGTAATAGTCAAGACCCGATGCTTTCAGCCGTTTCGCCTGCGCATCTGTCAGCATGCCCAGGGTTACACAGGTTTCCATGCCCAGCGCCGCCACCCCTTCGACCATCTGGCAGACAACTTCCAGATCCCTGTCTTTGGGGTTGCGCCAGGCCGCCCCCATGCAATAGCGGCTGGCGCCCGCGTCCCTGGCGCGTCTGGCCTCGGCGAGCACGGCGTCAACAGACATCAGTTTTTCGGCCTTGACCGGCGTCTCGAACTTCGCCGACTGGGCGCAATAGCCGCAATCTTCGGGACAGCCGCCGGTTTTGATGCTCAACAACGTACTCATCTGCACTTCGTTGGGATCAAAATATCTGCGGTGCGCCACCTGCGCCTGAAACAGCAGATCGTTAAACGGCAATGCGAACAGCTCCGCTATTTCCTCGCGGGTCCAGTCGCGCCGCAAGTCCATGTTTCCGGTCTGCATATCAATCGCCCTTGTTCATTCTGTTGTTTACCAGATCATCGACCACACCGGGGTCGGCCAGTGTGGACGTATCGCCCAGGCTGGAATAATCATTTTCCGCGATCTTGCGCAAGATGCGGCGCATGATTTTACCCGAACGGGTCTTGGGCAGGCCGGGCGCCCATTGCAGCAGATCAGGCGAGGCGATGGGGCCAATTTCCTTGCGCACCCATTGAATCAGTTCCTTGCGCAGCGCGTCGGTGGACGGCTCGCCCGCATTCAAAGTGACATAGGCATAAATGCCCTGCCCCTTGATATCATGGGGATAACCCACCACCGCGGCCTCGGCCACCTTGGGATGGGCGACCAATGCGGATTCCACCTCGGCCGTGCCCATGCGGTGGCCCGAGACGTTGAGCACGTCATCGACCCGCCCGGTAATCCAGTAATAGCCGTCTTCGTCGCGCCGGCACCCATCGCCGGTGAAATAACGTCCCGGATAGGTGGTGAAATAGGTTTCAATAAAGCGCTGATGGTCGCCATACACCGTGCGCATCTGTCCCGGCCAGCTATCGGCGAGGCACAGATTGCCCGATGCGGCGCCTTCCAGCACCGCGCCGTCGCCATCCACCAGAAGCGGTTTGATTCCAAAAAACGGCCGTGTCGCCGAACCCGGTTTCAGCGCCGTGGCGCCCGGCAGCGGCGTGATCAGAACGCCGCCGGTTTCGGTCTGCCACCAGGTGTCGACAATCGGGCAGCGGCCTTCGCCCACCACCCGGTGATACCAAAGCCAGGCTTCCGGATTGATCGGTTCGCCGACCGAGCCCAGCAGGCGCAGGCTTTTGCGGCTGGTGGATTTCACCGGACCGTCGCCTTCGCGCATCAGCGACCGCAGCGCCGTCGGCGCGGTGTAGAAAATATTCACCTGATGCTTGTCGCACACTTCCCAGAAGCGGCTGTTGCTGGGGTAATTCGGCACCCCTTCAAACATCAGGGTGGTCGCGCCATTCGACAGGGGTCCGTAGACAATATAGCTGTGCCCGGTCACCCAGCCCACATCGGCGGTGCACCAGTAAATATCGCCATCATGATAATCGAACACATATTGATGGGTCATGCTGACGAACACCATATAGCCGCCGGTGGTGTGCAGCACCCCTTTGGGTTTGCCGGTCGATCCTGACGTGTACAGAATAAACATCGGATCTTCGGCGTTCATTTCTTCGGGCGCGCAGGTGGCGGGCGCGTTCGCCGCCGCCTCATGCAGCCAGATATCGCGCCCGGCCTGCATCGTAATATCACCGCCAGTGCGGCGCACGACAACCACCGTCTTCACATCAGGACATTGCAGCAGCGCCTCGTCGGTATTGGCCTTCAGCGGAATTTTCTTGCCGCCGCGCACGCCCTCATCGGCGGTGATCACGCAGGTAGAGGTGCAATCCAGAATGCGCCCGGCAAGGGCGTCGGGCGAAAACCCGCCAAATACGATGGAGTGCACCGCGCCAATACGGGTGCAGGCCAGCATGGCGTAGGTGGCTTCAGGGATCATCGGCATGTAAATCGTAACCCGATCGCCTTTTCTGACGCCCCGGGCCTTCAGCACATTGGCGAACCGGCACACCTCATCATGCAATTGTTTATAGGTGATGCGCCTGTCATCGGCGGGTTCATCACCCTCCCAGATGATCGCCACCTGATCGCCGCGTTTGGCCAGATGCCGGTCGATGCAATTGACGCTGGCGTTCAGGGTTCCGTCCTCATACCAGCGGATGCGAAAATCAGCAGCGTCGAACGATACATCCCTGACCTTTGAATAATGCTTGATCCAGTCAATGCGCTTGCCCTGTTCGCGCCAGAACGCCTCGGGGTCTTTCACCGAGGCGTCATACATGGCCAGATATCCGGCGTTATCCACCCAGGCCTTTTTGGCCCATTCGGCGGGGACGGGAAAAAGCTGATCGTTCGACATGTGGTTACCTATTTCTTGCCATAAACGGGCGCGCGTTTTTCGGCGAAGGCGCGTTGCGCTTCCTTGGCGTCCTTGCTGCGCATTGTATCGCCTTCCATGGCCAGCGACAGCGGCAGCACCTGGCTGGAGATGGAACGGATCCAGGAATTGATCGGCACCTTGGAGGCGATGATCGCCGCCTGCGGCCCGGCCGCCAGTTTATCCGCGCATTCCAGCGCCTTGGTCAGAATATCCTACTCATCGACCAGGAAATTCACCAGCCCCATGTCGAACAGGGCGGCCCCGGTCAGCCGTTCGCCGGTCATCAGGAACCATTTCGCCCGGTTGACGCCAATCAGCAGCGGCCAGATTATCTGTCCGCCGTCGCCCGCGCCAATGCCCATGCTGACATGGGTGTCGGCAAACACTGAGCCGTGCCCCGCGACCACCACGTCGCACAGCAGGGAAATCGTTGCGCCAAGCCCCATGGCGTAGCCCTGCACCGCCGAAACGATCGGCTTGCGCAATTCCAGAATATGATCAACGACCTGGCGGCCTTCTTCCATGCTGATGTCAGGCGCATCGCCGCCGCCGCCAAAATCGCCGCCGGCGCAAAAGGCGCGGCCCGCCGCCGCCAGCACCACTACCTTGACGTCGCGATCCGCATCGGCGTCGCGGGAAAAACGGGAGAGTTCATTATGCAGCACCCCGTTGACCGCATTCAGCCGTTCCGGCCGGTTGAGCGTAACCACCGCTACGCCATTGGCGCGCTTTTCGATCAGCATTGCCTGATAATTTTCCTGGCGCAAAGTCATGACGTGATCCTCCCCTGTTATCATGCGGCGATGATGGCGCCGCTTTCACCTATTATGCAAGGCTGGCGGGTTAGCGGCAAGCAGCTGTTATACCCAGGCAAAAAACCCAGGAATTAAATCCATGTTAATGCGTGTTGCCATGGCCGCAAAACCCTGTTCTGTTGGGAGCAATTATAAGAAAAGTGCGGGAGGAAGCAATGAGCGGGATAAAAATCTCCGATCTGAAATCCATGGCGGATAACCGGAAGGGAATTCCGGATATCCACTCCGATGACCCCCTGACTCTGGCTGAAAATGCCGCATGGCGGCTGGCGTGGGAACAGCCGCAATTCAGCGCCCATGCCGGCGTCAACAGGCCCCAGCGCATCGCTTTATTTTCTATTTTGGCAGTTTTATTTATCCTGGTTATGGCCAAGCCCGATCTGTCGGTGCTGATGCTGGGGTGGACGCTGGCGTTTTTTTTTACATCCGCCATATTATTCCGCTGCGTATTGCTGATTTGCGGGATGCATGCGGCGTGGCGCCGTCACGGATCCGCGCCGCAAACAGATTTGCTTAACGGCCGGCAGCTGCCGATGTACACCATCATCGTGCCATTATACCGCGAACCGGGCAGTGTACCGCAGCTGATGGCCGCCCTGTCGCGACTGGATTACCCGGCGGACCGGCTGGACATCAAACTGGTTCTGGAGGCTGGCGACGAGGCTACGTTCACGGCGATACGAAAGCTGAACCCTCCGGCGCATTTTCAGGTGTTGCGCGTGCCGCCGCTGGCCCCGCGCACCAAGCCAAAGGCATGCAATTACGCGCTGTCGTCGGCAACGGGCGAGCATGTGGTGATCTATGACGCCGAAGATATTCCGGATACTGATCAATTGCGCAAGGCCGCATCGGCGTTCCACGCCGCAGGGCCGCTGCTGGCCTGTCTGCAGGCGCGGCTGAATTTTTATAACCGGCGTGAAAACTGGCTGACGCGGCAATTTACCCTTGAGTACAGCATGTGGTTTGACTGGCTGCTGCCGGGCCTGCAAGCCCTGGGCCTGCCGATACCGCTTGGCGGCACGTCAAACCATTTTCGCACCGGCGTCCTGCGCCGTCTGGGCGGATGGGATGCCTATAATGTCACCGAAGACGCCGATTTGGGTTTGCGCCTGGCGCGCAGCGGCTATTCCTGCGCCGTACTGGATTCAAGCACCATGGAGGAAGCCAATTGCCAGCACATCAACTGGCTGCGCCAGCGCACCCGATGGCAAAAAGGCTATATGATGACCTGGTTTGTGCATATGCGGCGGCCGCTGGATCTGTGGCGGCAACTGGGGCCGAGGGGGTTTTTGGGATTTCAGCTGTTCGTCGGGGGAACGGTTGCTTTGGCGCTGTCCATGCCGGCGGCTTTTCTGATTTTTGTCCTGAGCCTTTGCGCCTGCGGGCCGCAGGCGCCGCAATTGCTCTCACAGCTGAACGCCATAATTTTCACGCTGGGTTTATGCGTTGGCGCCGTGTGCGCCGCCGCCGGCGCGGTCGGACGGGGATATTATGATTTACTGATCGAAATCCTGTTTACGCCGTTGTATTGGGGGCTGACCATGCTGGCGTCAATCAGCGCCCTGTGGCAGTTGACCTGCAATCCATTTTACTGGGAAAAAACCCGCCATGCGATCAGCCGGATGCCGCCGCCGATACTGCCGGAACAGACAGATACCGCTGCTTACGCCGGAAGAACGGCGACGCAGCAGAGCGCAATATCAGGGCGCATCCCCCCGGCGCACTGTCCGGATTTCGATAGCCCCCTTAAGAAATTCACAGAGCCGCAAAAAAAGCTATACGTTGCCTAAAAAATTCTACTATTGTATGTCACAGTGACCCTTTTTGCTTGGATTTTGTGCACATGACGAATGCTACTGTTAAATGGTTCAACCCCGCCAAGGGGTTCGGTTTTGTTACTTTCGACGATGGCACCCCCGACGCCTTCCTGCATATATCGGTCGTCGAACGCGCGGGCTACGCCAGCCTGGGCGAAGGAACAATGATTGAATGTGAAGTTGGCCAGGGGCGCAAAGGCCCTCAAATCGAAAACATCTTTTCGGTGAAGGACGCGCCCAGGTCTGCGCCCTCTTCGTCTGGTTCCGGTCAACGGGGCGGTGGCGGAGGTAGTGGCGGCGGCGGAGGTAGCGGAGGTGGCGGCGGCGGCGTTGCCACCGGCTCCGCCGAAGGCATCGTCAAATGG
>JBEBFX010000120.1:0-9843 GCA_040081735.1 Alphaproteobacteria bacterium
AAAAACATGTCAGCACCAGTGAACCGTGAAATCCTTTATCCTGGTATGCGGGTGGGTCTGCTGGGCGGATCGTTCAACCCGGCCCATGCGGGGCATCGCCATATCAGTCTGATCGCCCTGAAACGGTTACAGCTTGACCGGGTGTGGTGGCTGGTCAGTTCGCAAAATCCGTTAAAGCCGGTTCGGGGCATGGCCAGCCTGCCAGACCGGGTGAAATCCGCCAACGCCATAGCCGGACATCCGCGCATCGTGGTCAGCACCATCGAAAAACGCCTGCGCACGGCCTATACCAGAGATACGCTGGCGGCTCTGCGCCAGCGGTGGCCCGGTGTGCATTTCGTCTGGCTGATGGGGG
Source organism: Alphaproteobacteria bacterium (assembly GCA_040081735.1). Taxonomy (GTDB): domain Bacteria; phylum Pseudomonadota; class Alphaproteobacteria; order UBA11222; family UBA11222; genus UBA11222. Next base: position 356 of record JBEBFX010000120.1, read on the forward strand.
CCGATAATCTGGCGCAACTACCCCGCTGGCGGAACTGGAACCAGATCATGCGCCTGATGCCGGTCGCGGTGCTGGACCGGCCCGGCAGCGGAATCAGGGTCTTACACGGCAAGGCGGCGTTGCGGTATGCGTATGCCCGTATCCCGCTTGCGGCTGCGCCCCGCCTGGTCACTCAGTCAGCCCCAGCCTGGATATTTATCCCCTGCCGCCTGCATCCCGCCAGCTCCACGGCAATCCGCGCGGAGCGAAGCTCTTAAACCGCAAAATGATAGTTATACGTATTTTATACAAAAACCAATTTAATAACTCAATAAACTTATTATTTAAATTGATATTTAACATAAAATATGCAAATATTGGTTATGATACACAAGATTGTTATAGAAAATTTTTTCTCTGTTGCTGACCGGCAGGAGATCGTCCTGAAGGCGCCCGGCAACGCGCCGGACATGCCCTGCTTCAGGCCGTCACATGCCGACCCAGACGAACGTTTGCCATTGGTTGTTGGTTTTTTTGGCCCGAACGCATCCGGTAAATCGACAATATTAAGGGCAGTAGTAGCAGCGACGGCATTTGCCCGAGAAAGTTTTACGCTGCCAATTGACGGAACAATACCATTTTTCCAGCCGTATATGCGTAAGGACTGGATGAGGAAACCCTCGATTATTGAAGTTGAATTCGATGGTCACATATCCGTAGATCAGCCGGCATCATTATTTAGGTACACCCTTCACATTGCGCACAATTTTGAGTCCATAAATCCTAGTCCGTTTAAAACGGTTGCTTACGAAGCGCTGTTCCATGCGCCCAAGGGGAAATTCCGTAAGATATTTGAACGCAAAGGACAGGGTTTTTCCTTTGGCAAGGAATTCGGGATCACCGATAGTGATCCACGCGTACTGAGCATTCGTTCCAATGCCAGCACAATCAGCACACTGGCACAGCTAAATCACAAACAGTCTATGGATTTCAAATCGTTTCTGGCGGGGATTAAGACAAATATCGCAGGTTACGATAGAGCTCAGGGGCATGCCAATCAGATGTTGCCATTCTATAGCGAGAACCCTGTCTATCTGGAGCATCTGATTCAGGAACTTCAGCGGCTTGATGTCGGCCTCGAAACAATGAAGATTGAACAGGGAAATATGGGCACAAATGCCATGTTCAAACATGTGGGTCTTGATATGCCCATTTATATGAATGAAGAATCGGCGGGCACTCGGCGGTTTATCGAAATTTTTCCAAGGCTTCAATATGTGCTGGAAACAGGCTCCGTTGCCCTGATTGACGAATTGGATATGGATTTACATCCATTATTGATACCGGAACTGTTCCGTTGGTTCAGTGATAAACAGCGTAATCCTCACGGGGCGCAATTGTTTTTTACTGCGCATAATCCCGCGTTGCTGGACGAGCTGGAAAAAGAGCAGATTTTTTTCACGGAAAAACCCAGTGGGGAGCCGAGCCGAGTTTATGGCGCGCGCGACATCAAGGGCTTGCGCCGTGAGCCTAGTCTTATGAAGAAATATCTTGGGGGTGAGCTCGGCGCAGTGCCTCATATTGGCTGAGATATGGCAAAGATCGCCAGAAAAATACGAGCCAGATTCTTTTTTGCAGTAGAGGGTGAAAGCGAACAATCATTTGTTAAATGGTTGCAGGGATTGGCAGACCAGCAGGGTCTGTATGTTCATCTTGATATACGCCCGCTGGGCGGGGGTGGTTATAGTTCAATGCTTAAGCAGGCAGGCATTTTTCGTGAACGCGGTCTGTCTAATGGAAGATATAAGAGTAGTTTTCTTCTGGTCGATGAAGATCGCGCAAATAGCGGTGACTGGTCTGTTGAAGTTCTCAGACAAAAAGCCAGTTCTCAAAATATAAACGTATGTCTGCAAAGACCCAATCTCGAGGGCCTGCTGCTGCGCATGATATTGGGGAAAGAACGTTCGGCGCCGGATGCGTCGGGTGTCATGCCGCAACTTGTTTCGGCTTGGCCTGGATACAGAAAGCCCATGAATGCGCGTGATCTTGAGCAAAAATATTCCTTTAATGATGTCGCGCGCGTCGCGAATTTGGAGCCGGATTTGTTGGCCATGTTGAAGAAAATCGGATTAATTCAGTAATTTATCTGCTGTTGGCATGGAGCAAAATTTTTATAAAATTAACCATATAATTTATCAGGTGTAATTATTTTGCAAATGACACCCGCTATGCCTATTCTATAGGATATTCTTAACCTGACCCAGAGGAAGCCCCTGACCCAAGATACCGCCGTCGCACGCCGTACAGCCCAACCTGCACCGGAAGAGCTTATGCGGCTTGTGCTGAATTCTCTGGAAGACGACAAGGCCGTCGAGATTGTCTCCATTGAACTGGAAGGGAAATCCAGTATCGCCGATTATCTGGTTATCGCCAGCGGCACATCGTCACGCCATGTCGGAACGATCGCGGGGCATGTGTCGGAAAAAATCAAACAGGTCTATGGCGACAATTGCCGCATGGAAGGCCTGCGCCAGGGCGACTGGGTCGTGGTCGACGCGGTGGATGTGATCATTCATATCTTCCGGCCGGAAGTGCGCGCGTTCTACAATCTCGAAAAGCTGTGGTCTGTAACCCTGCCGTCCCAGGTTGAACCGGCAAACGGGTTTGGTCTTCGCGCGGTTTAGGCGCGCCCATGCGGATCATCATAGCGGCCGTTGGACGGGGGCAAAAAACCGCCGCCGATGAAACTGCCGCCGCCATCGCCTATCTGAAAAACGCGGAACTGATGGGCGCGCGGCTCGGCTTTGGCCCAATGGCGCTGCGTGAGGTTGAGGATCGGGGCAAACGCGCCGGACAGGCAGACACCACGCATCGTAAACAGCGCGAGGGAGAATTGCTTTTGTCCCAGATTCCGGATGGGGCAACCCTGGTGGCGCTGGACGGCAGGGGACACACCCGGACTAGCGAGATATTTGCCGGATGGCTGGGGCAAAGCCGGGATCAGGGCTGCCGTAACCTGGTTTTTGTTATTGGCGGCGCAGATGGCCTGAGTGACCAGGTAATTGCGCGCGCCAGCTGGCAATTATCTCTGGGGGCCATGACATGGCCGCATTTGCTGGTCAGAATGATGCTGGCGGAACAAATTTACCGGGCGGTAACCATTCTGGCCAATCATCCCTATCACCGCGGTTAATGCGGCTGTGGACTTGTTTAAGCTCTGACAGTATTTTGAGGAAACCCAGCGTGAATCGCGCACGGCAAAACAGGTTTTGATTTTTGCGCACTCTCTTATCCAGAGCCTCGCTGATTGCGGCCCTATGCGGATCGTTGTGGTTTGGCCGGGCTGCGGCGCAAACGGATCCGGAAAATGCCCGGACGGATCTCAATACAAAACTGGTGCAGACAGCCTTGCTGATTCAGGCCCGTGAACAGGATGTCCTGGACGGCGAAGGCCGTCTGGATGAACTGAAATTGCGCCGGCGCAGTCAATTGGCCCGTTTTGACCGTCAGCGGGGAGAATTGTCAGAGCTGCTGGCCGCAATGCAACGGCTTGGGCGCCAGCCGCCCTCGCTGTTGCTGGTGCGATCAGAGGCGGCAATTCAACACGTCCGGGGGGCGGCGTTACTGGGCGCTGTTATCAATGGGGTTGAACAGGAGGCGGCGGTTCTGCGCGAGGATCTGGCGGAAATCGAAAAACTTGAGACGGTGATGACAGAAGAGCACCAGCAGCACGTCGAGCAGTTAGAGGAATTGCAGGAAGAACAAAAGGCATTAGGGGCCCTGCTGGCGGAACAAAGCGGTCAGCAAACGGCGCTGATCGAGGTTGCCACGGCCAAGGCTGGCGCGATGGCCGCCCTTGCCAAAAATGCCGAAGACGCGGGTGATTTGCTGGAACGCCTGGAAAAATCCGGTATTGATGCGCCCGATTCAGGCGGTCTGCCGCGCCCCAGGCCCAATTCCGCGGCGGCTTCCCCCGCCCCGGCGCAGGAGGTTGCGGTGCTGACGCCTCTGCCGCCAGACCGTTCCCCAGCTGCGCCGCCGGTCAGGTTCAGTGCGGCGCAGGGCCTGTTGCAGGTTCCCGCCCGGGGCAAGATTGTGGCTGATTTCGGTGCAAGGGACGGCACAGGCGCCGCCCGGCGGGGACTGAGTATTCGAACCCGGGAAAGTGCGGAAGTGGTCGCCCCATTTGAAGGGAAAGTGGTATTTGCCGGGCCATTTCGCGCTTATGGTCAATTATTGATCCTCGAAGCGGGCGAGGGTTACCATATATTATTGTCCGGCATGTCACTGGTGCATGGCGTCGTTGGGCAGAATGTGACACAAGGGCAACCGGTTGGACGCATGGGAACCGGACCCAAAGGCGATCAGTCTGCGCAATCCCCGCTTGATGGGGGGTCGGACCTGCGCGATCTGTATGTCGAATTCCGCAAGGACGGCAAGCCGTTCAACCCCATGCCGTGGTTAAAAGTCAGCGAAAAGAAGGTAAGTGGCTAATGTTCATGAGATCAAGAGGCAAAACACGTCTGTTTACGGTGGGCGCCATGCTGGCTCTCATGATGTTGCCCGGCCGGGCCGTTTTCGCCGCCAGCGCCGAGACATATGAACAGCTTAATCTTTTCGGAGATATATTCGAGCGGATCCGCAATGATCATGTGGTGGAATCCAAGGACAACGAGCTGGTCGAGGCCGCCATCAACGGTATGCTGGCCTCGCTCGACCCGCATTCGAGTTTTCTGAACGCGGATGCGTACCGCGACATGCAGGTGCAGACCCGGGGCGAATTTGGCGGCCTGGGCATCGAAGTCACCCTGGAAAATGGCGTCGTCAAAGTGGTGACCCCGATCGACGACACGCCGGCGGCAAAGGCCGGCATTCAGCCGGGTGATTATATTACCCATCTGGATGGCAAGCAGGTTATGGGCATGAACCTGCGCGAGGCCGTGGATCTGATGCGCGGGCCGGTGGATACGGATATCAAACTGACTGTTGTGCGCGAAGGCAAGCCGGAACCCATGGAGCTGGTGCTGAAGCGCGCCGTGATCACGGTGCAATCCGTGCGGGCGCATCGTGAAAAAGATATCGCCTATGTGCGTATCACCGCCTTTAATGAGCATACCAATGATGGCCTAGTTGAAAATATCACCAGGCTGAAAAAAGAAATTGGCGCCAATTTCCAGGGGGTTGTGCTGGATTTGCGCAACAATCCCGGCGGGCTGCTGGATCAGGCCATCTCCGTCAGTGACGCGTTTCTGGAACGCGGCGAAATCGTTTCCACGCGCGGCCGCCGGGCGGATGACATTCAACGCTATAGCGCCGCCAAGGGTGATCTGACCGATGGCAAGCCGGTCATTGTCATCATCAATGGCGGGTCGGCCAGCGCATCCGAAATTGTCGCCGGCGCCTTGCAGGATCACCGCCGGGCCATCGTTCTGGGCACTACAAGCTTTGGCAAGGGATCCGTGCAGACGATAATACCGCTGGCGGGAAAAGGCGCCTTGCGCATGACTACGGCGCGGTATTATACCCCGTCGGGCCGTTCGATCCAGGCGACAGGCATCGAGCCGGACATAAAGGTCGAACAGGCAAAACTGGAAGTCGTTGAGCCAAAACGTCTGCGCAGCGAGGCGGATTTGCCCAGCCATCTGGACGGCGCGCAAAAGCCCGCACAGGACAAGCCACAAAGCAAGGATGCGCCCGTGGCGCCGGAAAAGACGCCCGCGAAGGAGTCGCCGGCTGGCGCGTCTGAACCGGGCAAAGTGTCTTCAGCAGAGGCCCCAGCGGATTATCAGCTAAGCTATGCGCTTGATCTGATGCGCGGCATGTCGTTGATGGCGCAGCGTGCAGTGAATTAGCGGCGAACTGGTGTTGAGGCTCAAAGTTGGCGCGTAAACCCGCCAAACGGACACCCCGCGTCCCCCCAAAGGCCTCATCTGCGGACGGTGAGGCCGCACCTCGTTCGGGGCCAAGCCCTGTGCTTATTGCCGCCTTTTTGCTATTTGCGGTGCTGGGCGGGGTGATTGGCTGGCTGGCCATGAGTGAAGGCGAAGCTGTAATACCCAGGGTTTCGCTGTCGCTGGATCAGGCCGGTGGCGGTAAGGTTGAGGAATTGATGGCGTCGCCAAAACCTGCGCCCGCTGTCGCTCCTCCTGTGGCCGGCGCGCTCCCTTCTCCAGCGAACCGCCGCACCCTGCCGGTAACGATTGGCCCTGACGGGAAACTCAGTCTTGCCCCGGTCCCCGACCTTGCGCTGGTGGAGCAGACCGTGGCCGGGCCTTTGCCGCGCATTGCCGAGGATGGCTCGCAGGCCTGGCATGTGTACGCGCATCCGGCCGCTGACGCCGGCGGGCGGCCGAGAATTGCCGTCGTGATCAGCGGCATGGGGCTGCGCGAGGCGCCGACCCGGATGGCGGTGCAGCGCCTGCCGCCGCCGGTGACGCTGGCGTTCGCGCCCTACGGTGAAGGCCTGCAGGAATGGGTTGCCCAGGCGCGCGCCGCAGGACACGAGGTTCTGCTTGAATTGCCGATGGAGCCTTACGATTATCCCGAAAATGATCCCGGCCCGCATGCCTTGCTGACCGGTCTTTCTGCGGAAGAAAACACCAGCAGGCTTGAATGGCTGTTATCAAGATTTGCCGGGTATGCCGGTGTGATCAATTTTTTTGGCGGAAAATTTACGACTTCCGAAACGGCGCTTGGACCGGTCATGGCCGAATTGAAAGGACGTGGACTGATGATTGTCGATAACCAGTCGGCGTCGCGCAGCAAAATTTCTGATATCGCCAGACAGATTGATATGCCGTTTGTATCCGCAACCGCGCAGCTTGATGTGGATTTGACGGCTGCCGGAATTGACGCGGCCCTCGCCGATCTGGAGCGCAAGGCGGCGGCCGAGGGCTTTGCCGCCGGCGTGGGTTCGCCTCTGCCGTTGACGATTGAGCGGATAAGTCTTTGGGCGGCGCAATTGAACGCCAGGGGCATTATCCTCGTGCCCGTCACGGCGTTAATTTCGGGAAGCGGAAAATGAGCGGGTTGAGGCAATTTGCCAGTGATACTCTTCCGGACAAGTACCGGCCCTGCGCCGGAATTTTTTTGCTGAACCGGTGCGGGCAGGTATTCGCCGGAAGGCGTAATGATGTGGACACGGATGAGGTCATCGGCAGGCTGATTGATAAGCCATGGCAATTACCCCAGGGCGGCATCGACCCCGGCGAAACGCCTGGCGTTGCTGTGATGCGGGAATTGCAGGAAGAAGTTGGAACAGGGAACGCGACGGTGCTCGCCCAAAGCCGGCAGTGGCACTGCTATGATCTGCCAAGAGAGATTGCGCAAATGAAATGGTCCGGAAAATACCGGGGACAGGCCCAGAAATGGTTTGCCCTGCGCTTCGACGGTGCGGACAGCGAGATTAATATCGCCACCGCGCATCCTGAATTCGACGCCTGGCAATGGGTAAATATAGAGGATGTCTGCGCTCTGGCGGTGGCGTTCAAACGCGATGTGTACGCCCGGATCGTTGATGAATTTCGCCCGTACTCAGAACGTCTGCGTCAGGCGGCGCGCCCATGAAAAACACCAAACCGGCAATTTTGATGGTGCACGGCGCATTTGCGGGCGGTTGGGCCTTTGATAAATTCAGGACTTATTTCGAAGCGCGCGGATATGTGTGCCTGTCACCCGATCTGCGTCACCACACGCGCTCGGCCCGGGCGCTGCCGGTCAGGGAACTGGGGCACACGAGTTTACTGGATTACGCCCATGATCTGGAAATTCTCATAAAATCACTGGACGCGCCCCCCGTACTGATGGGGCATTCGATGGGCGGCCTGTTATGCCAGATACTGGCGGCGCGCGGCCTTGGCAGCCGGATGGTGCTGCTGGCCCCTTCACCGCCTTCCGGGATTACGCCTTCATCATCGCTGGAACAGATGGCGGCGTTTGGTATTTTCGCAAGCGGCATGGGCTGGGGTCAGATGGTCGAGCCGGATTTTGACACCGCCGCCACCCATGCCCTTTCGCATATGCCGGGGGTGCAGCAACGGAAGTTTTTTGAGATGATGACGGCTGAATCCGGCACGGCGTTATTTGAAATTATGTGCTGGATGCTGGATATGCGCGGGGCAAGCCGCGTCAATGCAAAAAACGTCACCTGCCCCGTTCTGGCCCTGGCGGGCAGTGCGGATCCGATTAATTCGCCCGCCACCGTCCGGCAGATTGCGCGGCGCTATGGTGAACGTGCCAGTTACCACTGCTTTAACGGTGTCAGTCACTGGCTGCTGGATGGACCGCGATGGCGGGAGACCGCCCTGTATTGTTCGGAATGGCTGGCGCGTCCCCTGAAAATGGAGCGCAGCGATGCAGCCGTCCGGACAACAACCGGCGAATAAAGCGCGCCTTAAGCGCAGCCTGGGTCTGGGTATCTTGTCCCTGTACGGGGTTGGCGTCATTGTCGGCGCAGGCATCTATGTGCTGATCGGGCAGGTTGCCGCCGCCGCCGCCATGGGGGCGCCCTTATCGTTTCTGCTGGCCGGATTGCTGGCCGCCCCGACGGCCCTGAGCTTTGCGGAACTTTCCGTGCGCCATCCGGAAGCTTCAGGCCAGGCCGCCTACGCCCATAGCGCTTTCAGGAAGAGTTTAATCTCGCGCGTCATCGGGTTTGCCGTCGTTGCGGTAGGCATTCTTGCCGCCGCGTCCATTGCACGCGGGTGCGCCGCCTATCTGACGGGACTTGCGCCGATGATCCCTGTTGCCGTTGGCAGTGCAGCCATAGTGATGCTGTTCACGCTTGTTGCGTGCCTGACAGTAGCGAATAGCGTCGCTGCCGCCGCAATCATGACGGTGATCGAAATTGGCGGGCTGCTTTACGTTATCGCAGCTGGACTGTATCAGACACACGATTATAGCCCGCCCGCATTTGAGTTTGAACCGGTGGCGATCGCATCCGGCGCATTCATCGCCATGTTCGCGTTTCTGGGCTTCGAGACCATCGCCAATATGGCCGAAGAAACCATTGACCCAGGCCAGACGCTGCCCCGCGCCATCCTGCTCGCATTGGGCATTGCAACGGCGCTCTATGTGATCGTGGCTTATGTTGCCGTGCATGTTGCGCCGCTTGACGTGCTGGCAAACTCGCCAACGCCGCTGTTGGATGTGGTGGCAGGTTCGCCCATTGGGAATGCGGCGGTATTCAGCGTAATGGCGCTGACGGCCACGGCCAACGGCGTGCTGATCGAAATACTGATGGTTTCGCGCGTGCTGTATGGCATGGCGGATCGTGGCTGGCTGCCGCATCAGCTTGCCCATGTGTGGGGCCGCACCCAGGCGCCGGTACGCGCTACGCTGATGACCGGCGCTATCCTGACGGCGCTGGTTATTCAATTTGATGTCGGGCAGTTGGCCGCAGCCGCCAGCAATGTGCTGCTCAGCGTTTTTATCGTGACCAATGTGGCGTTAATGCGGCTGCATCATACGCAGCCGCAGCCTGGCCCTGGTTTTCGCGCTCCGCGCTGGAT
>JBEBFX010000006.1:0-34223 GCA_040081735.1 Alphaproteobacteria bacterium
GACAGCCAGCGCCTGGGGAATTTCTGTGGTGACTTTGCCCTGGGGCGCTTTTGCCGGCTGTTCCTTTACTTCTTCTGCAAAAGTTTTGCGGGCAGCCAGTGGCGCGGTTTTTGACGCCGCCGCCGCCCGCCCCGGTTTAGGGCGGGGTAAACGTGTTGCCCCGGCAGAGGCGGGAACGATATAGGAAGCCTTTGGCGTGACAGCGTTTGATGCAGATGTTGCGGCAATGGGGGAATTTTTTTGGGTGGCGGCAACGGGGGCTGCGGCTGGTTCTCCCGCCGCCGCCGAATTTTGTGAAGACGGTGCTGCTGGCGGGGACGCTTGCTTGTCCCTGTCCCAGCGCATCCAGTCCGGCTGTTTGAACTGAAGCCTGGAAAAATCCAGTTTTTTCAGGTCGAGGCGCCCATCACTGGCGCATCCGGTCAGGATCGCGCCCAGCGTAAACGCCAGCAGCAGGCCCCGGATGATGGGAAAATTTTCCAGCCGACTCATTGGCCTCATACCTGACTATTAATGGCTTTGTTATGCGCCTATTACCCCGCGCGGATCAACCGGCATTGTAGCGGGCCTGGCCGCTTGCATACCGGATGCCGGGCTCTATACTGCGCCGCAACAATAAGGAGCCGATTTATGTCTAAACCCGCTATCCTCGATGTGACCGGCATTGGGAACGCCATTGTTGATATTATTGCCCGGACCGATGACGCTTTTCTCGCCCGTCACGCCATCGCCAAGGGCGTCATGACGCTGATCGATGCGGCTGCGGCCAATCAGCTGTATGGCGCCATGGGGCCGGGTATCGAAACCTCGGGCGGATCGGCTGCCAATACGATCGCGGGCATTGCTGCCCTTGGCGGCAAAGCCGCTTTTATCGGCAAGGTGCAGCAGGATCAGCTGGGTGAAGTTTTCGCCCATGATCTGCGCGCCATGGGAGTGCGCTATGATACGCCCGCCAGCACCAGTGAAAACCCGACCGGGCGCTGTCTTATTCTGGTGACGCCGGACGCCCAGCGCTCCATGAGCACGTTTCTCGGGGCGGGGCAGGAATTGCGGCCGCAGGACGTCGATCCGGCGATCATCGAGGCGGCGCAGATCACTTATCTGGAAGGTTATCTGTGGGACCCGCCGCATGCAAAAGACGCCTTTCGCAAGGCCATGGAAATCGCCCATGGCGCCGGACGCAAGGTTGCCATGAGCCTTTCAGACGCCTTTTGCGTAGAGCGGTACCGTGATGAATTTCAGCATCTGGCGGCGGGCAATGTAGATATCCTGTTTGCCAATGAAGCAGAGATCATGTCGCTCTATCGGGCCAGAACCTTTGACGAGGCCCTGCAGGCGGTGCGCGGCAAATGCGCCGTTGCGGCGCTGACCCGGTCGGAAAAAGGCTGTGTCATTGTGGCGGGCGATGAAGTGCATGTAATCGAGGCTGTGAAGCCGGCCGCGCTGATCGATACGACGGGTGCAGGCGATCTGTTCGCGGCAGGATTTTTGTTCGGTCTGACCCATGGCCGCGACGTGGCGGCCAGCGCCCGCATCGGCGCGCTGGCGGCGTCAGAGGTCATCGCCCATCTCGGCCCGCGCCCGCAAAGCGATTTGAAGGCGCTGCTGAAAACCGCCGGCGGCGCCTAGAGTCTTTCTGTTTCAGGCTGAAGCGTATCGTGAGTTTCTGAGATAATTTGCGCATTCCTGTTGCGTGAAGTTTTCGGGCGGCGCTCCGGACGACCCCGCCCGGTGGCGGACAGGGGTTTTCTGAAGCTGACGCCCGCATGCCGGAGAAAGCGCCAGCGCGCGCCGCAGCACACTTCCACACCATGTCCGCGCAGTTCATGCAGCAATGTTCAGCGCGGTGAAGAAATCCGCACACCGGCGGCCAGGCGTTCCCGCAATACTTCCCGGCGGAAACGGAACAGCGCCGCAGGGCGGCCCCGCTGCTGGGGCTGAATTTCGCCGGTGCTTTCGACGACGCGGCTTTTTTCGACCAGACGGCGGAAGTTCTGTTTATGCAATGGCGCGCCCAGAATGGCCTCCACGGTGCGCTGTAACTGAAACAGGCTGAAGGATTCAGGCATCAGATCGAACACCACGGGCCGGTATTTCAGTTTTGCCCGTAAGCGGCCCATGGCCGTCGCCAGAATGCGGCGGTGATCCGACATCATCGGATTTCCCAGCGGCGGCAGCGAACCCTTTAGATGGGTGGCGCCTGGCGTTTCGCGTTGCGCCTCAGCGACAAGCCCCGCTTCATACAACAGCTCATAACGTTCGAGGACGATTTCCTCGTCCCAGGCCGCGCCCTCCAGGGCAAAGCAGATGCTGGCGCGATCCCGGCGCTGACCTTGCTCGGCGCCTGACGCCGCCGCCCTGATCCAGGCATGCAGCAAGGGCGTGATAACGCCATCGATAAAGGCCGGGCGTGATTTGCGCCAGTCTTCCCAGGGGAAATAATCATACCAGGACCGCCAGGCCGCATTATTCGGGGCGGACATTTCCGCTTCGTGGGTCAGGGCCAGATAACCGACGGAAATAACCCGGGGACCGCCCTCGCGTTCGCGCGGGTGGCGGCCGCTGTCGCCGAATGTATACAGCTGTTCGACATAGCCCAGCGTCACGCCGATACGGCCGGCAACGGTTTCGCGCAGGCCGCGATCCAGCGTGCGATGGCGGGTTGCGTCAAACGGCCCCGATGGCAGCGCATCACCCGCCACATCAAAACCGCGCGCAACCGAGCGCGCCTCCGCCGCGTCAAGACCAGGTCCATGGCGCACCAGCACAAGGGGCCGGTCATCGGTAACCGCAACGATTACCGCCCCCAGATCAATGACCATATCGGTTTGTTTGGACCGGTTCACGTCCGCGCCCGGATCTACAGTTTTGCCGGCATCGAAAACAATGTGCCTTCCATCTCAAATTCACCCGGCCCCATTTCCGCGACAGCCTCGATCATGCGGCCTCTTCGCCCCATCATCCGGTCAGCGAGCGCAACCAGGCGGCGATTGGGCTGGGCGTGACGGGCGGCCGTGCGCATCAGCAGCGCCGCATTGTATTCATGACCTTCATTCAAATGACACAGGGCAATATAGGCGGTGGCCGTAGAACGGCTGATCCCGGCCCAGCAGTGGATCAGCATGGGCGCGCTTTGATCCCAGCTATCGATAAAGTCGAGAATTTCCCGGATATGGGTTTCGCCCGCAATGACCAGACCTTCGCGGGGTTCGGCAATGTCATTCACAGAAAGCCGCAAATGCCGGTCACGATGCAGCGCTGGCGGGGTTTCGATCATTGATTTGGGGTCCAGCAGCGACACCAGATGCGAAGGGGCCAGCTGTTTCATCGAGGCCTTCAACTGGCTGAGCGGGCACACATAGATCATTGCGGGTTCCTCAATGTGACCGGACATCCCATCCATACGGCAATCCTTACGGAAAAATCCGCTCAGGGTTCAATATAGGCGGATATTGCGCCGGGCGCCAACACGCGAAAGCGGTCCAGAAAGGCGCGCTTGGCCCGGCCCGGCGACAGTTGCCGGATTTCCGGGCAAACAAGATTGCGCGGCCGCTCGAAAATCCGCCCGGCTTCCGCCACATCAAATCCCGCCACGGTGATGGCTTCGAAATAGGCGCTGGCGCGATCGGCGCGCTTGATCTCGCGTGCAACGGCGTCCGGCAGCACGGCAGGTATTCCAAAGCGCAGCCGGATGGCATGATCCAGCCGCTGTTCCAGCCCCTTGTAACTGGTTCCAACGGCCGCCTTGAATGGGCTGATCAGATCCCCCACGACATATTCCGCCGCATCATGCAGCAGCGCCGCCAGCCGCCAGCGCTGTTCGGCGCGCGGCTGGCGGTGTTCGTACAGCGCCAGCACCAGTAATGAATGCTGCGCAACGCTGAACGGCCAGGCGCCCGAAGTCTGGCCATTCCAGCGCGCAACGCGCGACAGGCCATGGGCAATATCTTCAATTTCGATATCCAGGGGGGAGGGGTCGAGCAGGTCCAGCCGCCGCCCGCTCAGCATTCGCTGCCAGGCCCGCACCGGTTTATCCTTGATCAGTTTTGGCGTCTTCATCGTGGCATAACCAGTATTACTTATAGATATTCGAAATATACACATTAAATACAAAATATAATGATGTACATTTCAAATTATGGCGAAAATATGTCAAAAAATACTTACTAAATGCAACATCCGAACATTGAATTCTTTGATAGGCAGCCTATCTATACCATAGCACAGGATGAGGCTATGGACAGAAACAGGATCATTCTTAACACCTTCGAATATTGGCAATCCAAGCTGAAGGGCGGCCGATTGCCTTCCCGGTCCGATATATTGCCCGGCGAGTTACGGGATCTGCTGCCGTTTCTGTTTTTGGCGGACGTGAACACACTAAACCCCATGGGGTCCGAGATCAATTTGCGGCTGGTGGGCACGCATATAGAACGCGCCCTCGGAATCAATCTTACTGGTTGTCCGGTTGGCGGAATTTCTAAACACTGGAAGGATTTTGCCGTCGGGCGCGACTTTTTTGACGCCGCAAATCAGCGCTGCGCCATTGCCGCCACCCATGTCTTGCGCGGCCCGCCGGCGCCGGGAAAATTTACACACCTCAATGAACCCGCGCCGGTTTTGCGCTATCACCGCCTGGTGCTGCCCCTATCGTGTGACGGGCGCCGTGTTGACAGGCTGTTGGGGGCATTGGTTGCCGAGACCGGGGAGAATGTCCGGGCGTTATGGCAAGACCCGTTTATGTTCGAGGAACAGGCAAAACGGCAGCTTAAATTCCCCTTTGACCGGGCGGCGCGCGCTTATTCTAGTGCTGCACGGGAACACCCGGTTCCTGCTTGGCGGTGCGGATGGTGAGGGAGGTTTTCACACTGGCGACGTTCGGCGCGGAGGTCAGGCTGGCCGTCAGAAAGCGCTGAAACTCCGAAAGGTCGCGGGCGATGCATTTCAGAATGAAATCGATCTCTCCATTCAGCATGTGGCATTCCCGCACAATGGGCCAGCCGGCCACCATCTGCTCGAAGGCGACAAGATCAGCCTCGGCCTGACTGCGCAGGGACACCATGGCGAACACCGTGACCTCATATCCCAGCGCCCTGGCGTCCAGTTCCGCATGGTAGCCGCGGATGAACCCGGCTTCTTCCAGCGCGCGCACCCGGCGCAGGCAGGGCGGCGCGGATATGCCAACCCGGTTTGCAAGTTCAACATTTGTAATGCGGCCATCCGCCTGCATCTCCCGCAGGATCATGCGATCAATTTCGTCCAGTTTTACCCGCTGCATGGCCGTCAAATTCCAAGACTTTTGGCGTGAATGATAATATTATTACAGAGTTGCGAAATAATATAACCCAATCAGCGCTAATGCGTAACCACCATAAGCCTTTAAGCCCGCCTTCGCCCACCTGTTGGATCGTTACCGATGGGAATGCGGGAATGGAAAACCAGTGCCTCGGCCTGGCGGAAGCGCTGGGTGTCGCGCCGCAGATCAAACGCATCCGGCTGCGCGCGCCCTGGGAATGGCTGCCGCCACGTCTGGGGATATTCATAAATCCGCTGGCAGGGCTGGATGGGCGCTTTGATATGCTGGCGCCGCCCTGGCCGGATTTACTGATCGCCACCGGGCGGCGCACGGTTGCCGTCAGCGCCATGATCAGGCGTCTGAATGGCAGGACCGTGACGGTGCAAATCCAGAATCCGCATTTTCCCGCATCGGCTTTTGATCTGGTGGTTACCCCTGCCCACGACCGGTTGCGCGGCGCGAATGTCATTACGACTGCGGGCGCGCTGCATCGGGTCACCCGGTCGCGGCTGGATAATGCGGCGAATGAATTTCGCAGGCATCTGGCGCATTTGCCAAGGCCGCTGGTGGCGGTTCTGATCGGCGGGGCCAACAGCGCGTACCGGATGGACCCGCACATCATTGCGCGCCTTACCGATGGGTTGCGCGAACTGGCAAAAACCATGGGATGCAGTTTTGCGGTCACCCCGTCGCGGCGCACCGGAGAGGACAATATTGCAGCCCTTCGCGAGGGGCTTGTTCACACCCCGCACATGCTGTGGGAAGGGGAAGGCCCCAATCCCTATTTCGGCTATCTCGGGCTGGCGGACGGGGTGATTGTCACCTCGGATTCCGTGAATATGGTCAGCGAGGCCTGCGCGTCCCAAAAGCCGGTCTATGTGTATGATCTTCCCGGCGGATCGGCGAAGTTTAACAGCTTTCATGCGGCCATGCGCGAGCGCGGCGCCGTGCGGCCCTTTATTGCCGGCCAGACAAGGCTGCTTGAATCATGGACGCTGCCTGCAATTGATGATACGGCCAAGGTCGTCAGGGCGGTGAAGCGCCTGCTGATCCTTCAGAACAACTAACGGACAATGCATGCCGGTGCTTGATATTACGGCCCTGCGAAACGCCCCTTTGCACCACGACCCGTTTGACTATGTGCTCGTGCCGGGCTTTGTAAACGCCGCCGCGCTGGCGGACATCAACCGGGATTTTCCCGCCGTGCCGGGGCCCGGTTCCTATCCGCCTGTCCGGCTTGAAATCCGCGGGCAGTTTGCAGCGCTGCTGGCTGAACTGGATGGTGCAGAATTTCAGGCCGCCATCGCCGAAAAATTCAGCGTCCGTCTTGCCGGCTATCCCACCATGTTTACGGTGCGCGGGTTTTGCCGCGCGTCCGATGGCAAAATTCATAATGACAGCGAAACCAAGATTATCACCGTGCTGCTGTATCTGAACCCGCCATGGGAAGCCGAAGGCGGCCGCCTGCGGCTATTGCGGGGACCCGATGATCTGAACGACATGACGGCGGAAGTCCCCCCCAATGGCGGCTGCCTGCTGGTGTTCCGCCGCTCCGCCCATAGCTGGCACGGGCATGAACCGTTTGAAGGACAGCGCCGCGCCATCCAGATGAACTGGGTGCGCGATGCGGGCGTGGTGCTGCGCGAGGAATGGCGGCACCGTCTGTCGGCGGCGGCCAAGCGTCTTGTTCCCTTCGTGTGAGTGAAAATGGCGTTAAATCTTGAAACATTCTCCAATGCGGATCTGAAGGGCGGCTGGCGGCCCGGCAATAATGCCGGCGGCCATTCCCTGTTCAAGGCGCTGGGACACCCGATGGCCGCACGCCGGGGGCAGGCGTTGTTCGAGGCCTGCCGGCAAAACGGCCCCATCGCCATTTACGATCCGCGCGGTGTTGCCGTGGCGTTTGACGCCCTGTTCGGAATTTCGCGCTGCGAGATTGAAAATATCTATGTGCAGCGGATAGAAGATCAGGGTACGGATATTTTGCAGCGCCGCGCCCGGCTGCTGACCGGACTGCCGCACTCAAAAGCAAGGACATTACTGGTTCTGTCCTTTGACGCCGCGCGCCTGACCGGCCAGCTGCAACCCCTGCTGCCGCAGGGAATGACGGTGCGCTCGCTGGATGACATGCGCATCGACAGCGCCATGCTGACCAATTCCGGCAATTACATCGACCCGCTGAATTTTGCGACCAATTTTGCCCTGTTCCGCGATGTGGCGGGAAAGAATGCTGATACGGGTCTGCATACAACCCTTACGACCGTCAATTACTGGGGCATGCATGGGGCGGAAAATCCCGGACTGTGGCTGTGCCTGTTTGACGCCAATGGAAATGTTCTGGCCGAATGGGAGGAGCCGTTACGCCAGGCGGGCGCGCTGATCACGATCGACAGCCGTGCTGTGCGCGCTCGTTTCCGGCTGGGGGATTTTTGCGGATCGCTGTTCATGCATGCCCTGCGCGTGGCCCGGCACGACATCGTCAAGTATGCGCTGGATATACACGGGGAAAATGGCTTTGCCCTGTCGTGCAATCACGACGCCAACGCCTGGCCGGCCGACTTATATGCCGGTATGCCCGCGCCGCAGCCAGATGAAAAGGTGATCCTGCATATACAGAACAGCCACCCAACGCCCATTCCTGCGGGTTCTGTCGGACTGGGCATTATGGGCGGGCAGGCGGCCGGCAGGCTTGACGTGGAAATTCCGGCATTCGCCACTTATTCGCTGGACGTTGCAAAGTTATTGCCGCAGGCGGCCTGGCCGGAACAGATTGAAATTCACGCAGGCCGGTATTTTGTCCGCCCCCGTTACGAAACCGTGCGCAGCGATGGGCGCCGGCGCATTGCGCACGCCAATGTCGAACGCACGGATTTGCAGCCCGATCCGAAAATTCCCGATCTGCACGCCAGCATGGGCAAGGGCTATCTGATGCCATTGCCGGTTGCGCCATTGCATCAGTTTTCTTCCCTGATGCTGCCTGCGCCCATGGCGGCGGGCCAGACCGAATTGCCTCTGCGGGCCGATCTCTACGACGCCGGCGGCGGCAAGGTTGCCGAACATTACATGGGCAGGCTGCACCGGCGCGACAGCGTGCCGCTGGACATTGATGACTGGCTGCGGCGCAGTGGGGCGGCGCTGGCGTCGGGCTTTGGTCATGTGGAATTTGTGTATGATTTTCGCGATGGCGGCACGGCGGACGGCTGGCTGCACGCGCTGGGAAAATATACGCTGCGGTCCAGCGGCCACACGGCGGAAACCATTTTCGGAGCGCATATCTATAACGTGCCGGTCATCTACAGGGACGAGCCGCAATCCTACACCGATACGCCGCCGGGCCTGTCGACGCGGCTGTTCCTGCGGCTTGGGCAGAATCTGGGAATGCAAATGGACGCGCTGTGCCATCTGATTTATCCCGCGTCCCTGCCCTGGCGTCCGAATTCCAGCACGCAGATCATCCTGCACGATGGCAATGGGCAGGTGGTGGCGCAAAAACAGATCGCCATTGCGTGCAGCGGCAGCCTGTTCTGGCGCTATTCAGAAATGTTCGAGGCGGGTGAACGCAATGCGGCAGGCCCAGGCGCCTATATCATCGTGCGCGACGCCACCTGCCGCCTGTTCGGCTTTCATGGCCTGATCCAGGGAACCACAAGTTTCAGCCTGGATCACATGTTCGGGTTTTAGGGCCTGGAGCAATGTGTTAGAAAAATTTGTGAACTGATTGAAACGTTTTTGCCCCCGTATCAACCTGATCGCAAAATGGTCTCACAGGCTGCTGAAAAACCCTTCTTTTTGTCATCCTGAGCGGCCCGCTGCGCCAGCGCTTGCGCGGCGAGAGCGAAGGATCTCAGAGGCGCCATAAACGCTGGAGATCCTTCAGCCGCTGCGCGCCATCAGGATGACAATTCCGGGTTTTTCAGAAGCCTGCTAAGCCGCCTGCGGAACGCCCTCTGTCTGTTTGCGCTGATATTCGGCTTCAAGTTTAATCATGCGCGCCTCGACGCCTTTGTAGATAGCGGGCGTTATGATGTTCAGTTTATGGCGCACTTCGTCCAGCGGCAGTTTAAGCATCGCTTCCCAGTCAACAGCCGGAAACCAGGCAGACTTTCTGCCGTTGCGGAAGGCTTCAAAGACAGAAGTGAAAACGGGAATATCGAGGGGCAGGTCTTTCTTGAATTTGAACATGCCCATCGCCACCAGAAACCCGATGCCGCGGTTGCGCGTATGGGCATAGGAAAACGCCAGCACGCTTAGTTCGCCGAGCGTATCGCGGCCATACCCGGTCAGGACATGTTGCAGATCGTGACTGTCGCGCAGGCGCGAGGTCAGCAGATCAAATTCCGCGCGCCGGTCCTGACGTTGCGGCGCTTCGTTGCTTGCGTCGATCAGCCCTTCGGCGGTCAGGCCTTCGGTTTCCAGAAATTGCAGATAGACGCGGCCATAGCTGCCTTCGGGCAGGCTGCGCAAATAGTTTCTG
Source organism: Alphaproteobacteria bacterium (assembly GCA_040081735.1). Classification (GTDB taxonomy): domain Bacteria; phylum Pseudomonadota; class Alphaproteobacteria; order UBA11222; family UBA11222; genus UBA11222. Next base: position 9,771 of record JBEBFX010000006.1, read on the forward strand.
TCGCACAGGGTGGCGACCAGGTTACGGTTTTCCGCCAGCACCTGATGGCCAACCGGGTCCGCCCGGAAACGGTGCATGATTTTGACCATGGAATTACCCGTCAGCGCCGTGACAATCTTGAAGACCTGGCCGGTGTCTTCCTTGTTCTTGAACAAAGCGCGCAACGCCCGTATGGCCACCAGCGGTTGAATTTTGCCGGTTTCATTTAAATGCATTGTTTCATTTTGCATGACCTGAACCCCTTGTGTCGCAACCGGCCCCCGGAATGCCGGGCGCCAAACCCGCTGGCCCTGAACGGTCAGCTACTGTCATTGTTGTAAATAGCGATTATCCAGATGGGTTTCAAGAAAAAAAATGCCCGGGCTGGACATTTTATCGATAATGGCCTTTAACCCTCAGTCATGACTGGCGTAGAAAAGATCAAACGCGTTCGCCGCACCGCCGAAGAAGCCCGCCGGGTAATTCTGGACGCAGCGGAACGCCGCCTGGCAGACCTTGGCCCCGAGGGTATCCGGCTTCAGGATATAGCCGCCGATATTGGCATTTCGCATCCGACCATCCTGCATCATTTTGAAAGCCGGGAGGGCCTTGTGCTGGCGCTGACCCGGCGTACGACGGAACAGTTGCGCACGGATTTGTTTGCCGCCTTTACCGGCCCGCACGCCCGTAACGCCGATATTCACCCCATAATGGAACGGGTGTTCGATGTTCTGAGCAAACGGGGGCATGCGCGCCTGATCGGCTGGATGATTTTAAGCGGCGCCCTAACACCCAATCCGGAACAATTCCTGTTGCGGGATCTGACGGATTTAATTCACCCCATGCGCGTCGAGGAAAACCGGCTGCGCGGCCTGCCTGCGCCCGATCGTGAAGACACGCTGTTCATTGTGATGCTTGGCGCCGTGACCGCTTTTGGCGTCGGATTGTTCGGGACCGTCGTTCGCCGCGGGGCGGGTGTTGAAGACGAACCGCACATCGCCGAACGGTTTCGCGGCTGGTTCGCCGAATTATTGCGCAGCCGGATTTTGCCCTCTGCGCAATAAGGTGATCCGGTCTATTTGGTTTTCCAGATCAGGCCAGTCTGTTTTGCGGCCTTTAGATGGTCGTTGTTTCTGGCCCATGCAAAACCCAGCTTGAGGCGGTCGAACAGGCGCTCAATCTGTCTTTCCATTCCGGGATCGGTAAAGATATAGAACTGGTTTTCGAGAATGGCCGACAAAACCAGTTCCCCCACCACATCGGGATCCAGTCCATTTTGCAGGGTTTCGCCGATCGGATTAAGCGAAATCGGGCGGTCCTCCCCGGCTCCGAAATGATCGGGCCGGTGTTTGGGCGCGTCCAGAATATTCGTGTTGACGGCGCCGGGGCACAGCAGCGACACGCCGATAGGCGAATCTTTCAATTCGCTATACAGCACCTCCATCATGCCAACGACCGCATGTTTGCTGGCGTTATAGGCGCCCCAGCCCGGCCCGGCATTGACCAGCCCCGCCATCGAAGACGTGCTCATCACATGGCCGCTTTCGCCATTGGCCTTCATCAGCGGCAAAAATGCGCGCAGGGCATACACCACCGCCGTCTGATTGACGGCAACCACCCAGTCCCAGTCCTTTTGCGAAAGTTCTTCGCTGAGCCCGCCGACGCTGACGCCGGCATTGTTGCAGAGCACGTTCACCCTGCCAAAGCGCTTGACTGTGGCGGCCGCGGCGGCGAATACCTGATCTTCAATGGTTATGTCACACTGAAGCGTGTCAACATCGGCGCCTTTGGCTTTCAGATCGGCGGCGGCAGCCTGCAGGCGCTTGGCGTCGATATCGGCCATCATGACTTTCATGCCCGCCCTGGTAAACGCCTTGGCCATGCCAAGCCCCATGCCGCTGGCCGCGCCGGTAATAAAGGCTACTTTTCCTGCTACGTCACGCATTGTGCATCTCTCCCTGCTGTTATCGTTATATTGTTTCAACCGTTCACTGAAAAAACCGGTAACCCGGTCCAGTGTCAGGCTCAGGACACCCATACCCCTGTGATATTTTATCCTTATCGTTGCGCAAAGCGGTCTATATCACAAGGACTCGATGAGAAGCTGCAATACAGATAGAATACCGCCCATGAAACACCCCGTTTTACCCGGCATTCCGGACTGGCGCACCGATGCAACAAGGCATCTGTGGCTGCCCTATACCCAGATGCAGACGGCGGCAGCCCCACTGGCCGTGATTGCAACAGAGGGCGTGCGCATCGAACTGGCCGATGGGCGGCAATTGATAGATGGCATATCGTCCTGGTGGACCGCCTGCCACGGCTATAACCATCCGCATATAAGCAAAGCCCTTATCGATCAGGTGACGCGCATGCCCCATGTGATGCTGGGCGGGCTGGTCAATGAACCCGCCAGCAGGCTGGCGGCGCGGCTGGCGGCGCTGGCGCCGGGGGATCTTGATCATGTGTTCTTTTCTGAATCCGGGTCGGTGGCGGTGGAAATCGCCCTGAAAATGGCGCTGCAATACTGGATCAATCGCGGCCAGAAGGGCCGCACGAAATTTGTCTGTTTCCGGGACGGCTATCACGGCGACACCCTTGGCGCCATGTCGGTGTGCGATCCGGACGAAGGCATGCACAGCCTGTTCAGGGGGGCGCTGCTGGAACAATATTTGGTTGATCTGCCGCGCACCCGCGACCAGCGCGACGCGCTGGATGGGTTCCTGCATTCGCACCGCCATGAAATTGCCGGCATGATCGTTGAACCCCTGGTGCAGGGGGCGGGCGGCATGAAGTTTCACAGCCCCGAAGTGCTGAACGAACTGCGCGCCTTGTGTGACCGGCATGGGCTGCTGCTGATCCTCGATGAAATCATGACCGGCTTTGGCCGCACCGGCGCCCTGTTCGCCTGTACGCAGGCGGAAGTTGTTCCCGACATCATGACCCTGTCCAAGGCGCTTACGGGGGGGACACTGGCATTGGCGGCGACGCTCGCCAGTACACATGTTTATCAGGCGTTCCTGGGCGAGGATGACACGATGGCGCTGATGCATGGGCCGACCTATATGGGTAATGCGCTGGCCTGCGCGGCGGCGAATGCTTCGCTGGATCTGTTTGCAACGGAACCGCGTCTGGCCCAGGTGGCGGCCATCGAGGCGCAGTTGGGCGAGGCCCTGGCCCACTGTGCGCAGATGCCCGGCGTGCGCGACGTCCGGGTAAAGGGCGCCATCGGCGTTGTGCAATTACAGGGTATGGACAAGCACGCCCGCGCCTGGTTCAAGCAGCGTTTCGTGGAAGAAGGCGTCTGGCTGCGGCCCTTCGGCGATATTGTGTATACGACGCCACCCTTTACGATTTCTGCCGGTGAATTGCATCAGGTGACCCGTGCGATGGTGAAAATCATTGGCGAATGGGCCGTACGGCGCTGACATGGACAGTCTGGAAAAATTTGCAACGTCGAAACTGGCGGAACTGGAGGCGCAGCATCTGCGCCGCTGGCTGGCGCAAACAGATCGCACAGACAACGCCATCGCCGTGCGCAACGGGCGGCGGCTGATTTCTTTTTGCTGCAATGATTATTTAAATCTCAGCCAGCACCCGCAGGTCAAGCAGGCCGCCATTGACGCAACACAACGCCTCGGCGCGGGCGCGGGCGCATCGCGGCTGGTGTCGGGCAATCATTCGCTGTACCGGGAACTGGAGACCGCGCTGGCGCGCCTGAAGGGAACCCAGGACGCCTGCGTGTTCGGCAGCGGTTATCTGGCCAATCTCGGCATTATTCCGGCGCTGGTAGGCCCCGGCGATCTGATCCTGGCGGACGCGCTCAGCCATGCCTGCCTGATGGCGGGCGGCAAACTCAGCAACGCCGAAACCATAATTTTCCGTCACAATGACATGGCGCATATCGCCGAATTACTCGGCGCGCGCCGCCATCAATACCGCCATTGCCTGATCCTGACGGATGGGGTGTTCAGCATGGACGGCGATCTGGCCCCGGTGCAGGAACTGGCGGATACGGCGCGCAAATTTGACGCCTGGCTGATGACCGATGACGCCCATGGCGTCGGGGTGCTGGCGGATGGCCGTGGCAGCAGTTTTGTGCACGGCGAAAAATCCGATGTGCCATTACAGATGGGCACCCTGTCCAAGGCCGTGGGGGTCTATGGCGGTTATGTGTGCGCGTCAACGGCCATCATCGATCTGATCCGCACACGGGCGCGCACGCTGATTTATTCCACGGGCCTGCCGCCGGGGGTGGTGGCGTCGGCGATTGCAGCCCTTGAGATTATTTCACGTGAGCCGGAATTGTGCGCGGCGCCGGTGCAAAAGGCGCGGCGTTTTACCCGCGCCATGAACCTGCCCGATGCGCAAAGCCCCATCGTGCCCCTGATCGTGGGGGATGCGGCGCGCGCGCTTGCCCTGTCGGCGATGCTGGAACAGGCGGGCTTTCTGGTTACCGCAATCCGCCCGCCCACAGTGCCGCAAGGAACAGCGCGGCTGCGCTTTACCTTTACTGCGGCGCATGTAGACGCAGATATTGACCGTTTGGCGGGCCTGCTGCAAACGGCGGAGCTGAAGTGAAACGTTTTTTCATCACCGCCTCCGGCACGGATATTGGCAAGACCTTCGTTACCAGCCTGCTGATCCGTCAGCTGCGCGCCAAAGGTAAAACCGTGCAGGCCCTGAAACCCCTGGTGACAGGGTATTCGGAGGCCACCGCCCATGACAGCGACACGCGGCAATTACTGGACGCGATGGGCCTGCCCATGAATATTGACACCGCTGCCCGGATATCGCCCTGGCGATTTGAGGCGCCGCTCGCCCCCAACATGGCGGCGCGGCGCGAAGGCCGCCTGATAGATTTCAGAGAGGTGATTGCGTTCTGCAATGCGGCGCGCAATGGCCCGGAAGATTATCTTCTGATTGAAGGGGTTGGCGGCGTCATGGCGCCGCTGAATGATCAGTACACGGTGCGTGAATGGATTATGTTCCTGCAAATGCCTGCGCTGCTGGTTACCGGCAGTTATCTGGGCAGTATCAGCCACACCCTCACGGCGCTGGAAGTGCTGCAGGACAAGGGCGTTTCTGTTGCAGGCATCGTGGTCAGCGAAACGCCTGCATCGCCGGTTCCGCTGTCTGAAACCCTGGAAACCCTTGCCGGCTTTGCGGGCCGCGTGCCTGTGCATGGCTTGCCCCGCCAGACAGGCACTGGACTTGCGCCAGATATTACCTATTTAGTCAGTCAGGAATATTAGGGGAATTGGGATATGCCGCCGCAGGCGATACTGTTTGATATGGACGATACGCTGATTTCCTCTTTCAAGGGGCATCCGCGCGATGTCTGGCGCCGCACGCTCGACCAGTTTCATGCAGAGCTGGACCATTCAACACTCGACGCCACGGCTGATGCGCTGTACGGGGCGGCGCTGGAATTCTGGTCGGATGTATCGCGGCACAAGGCGGCGCGGCTGGACCTGGTGCGCACCCGCCGCGAAATTACCGGAATTGGCCTGCGGCAGGTTGGTATTGCCGATGAGGCCCTGAGCCATCAGATTGCAGACGCCCTGCATGAACTGCGCGACCGGGAAATGTCGCTGTTTCCCCATGCCCATGAAACCCTGGACCTGCTGCGCGCGGCGGGGGTGCGGCTGGCGCTGGTCACCAATGGCGCCACGCAACCGCAATGGGAAAAAATTCGCCGGTTTGATTTTGAGCGCCGCTTTGACCATATACAGGTGGAAGGCGACGTTGGCTTTGGCAAACCTGAACCGGAAGCCTATCTGTATGCCCTGCGCGCGGTTGGCGCGGACACGCAATCGGCCTGGATGGTCGGGGATAATCTGGAATGGGAAGTCGCGGCGCCAAAACGGCTTGGCATTCACACCGTATGGCATGATCATACGGGTAACGGGCTGCCGGATAATGCGCCCGCCCAGCCGGACCGCATCATCCGTGGCCTGGCGGAATTGACCCAGGGCTTTTGAGAACCGGAGAACACCCATGAGCAGCGCCTACGAAATCAGTAAAAAACACATGCAGGCGGCGCTGGAAGAAGGCGCGGCGGCAAAAATCCCCGCTGACGTGATCGCCCGCGCGATTCTCGATCAGGTGCTGGAAATATACCGCGCGGGCCGCACGCTTGCTGATATTTCCAGCGAATTAAGCTTTCACATCGATAATCTGGACCCTGACCGGGACCACGAGTTTATGCGGCCATGATGCACGCATAGGTAGAAATTGATAATTTGCCGGATTTTCGCATTAACATTTCAAACAATTCGTTGAATCGCCTATAATCCGGGCATAAGAAATGAGCGGGCAATATGTCAATCAAATGGCATGCGCCCAAGGGAGGTTTATAGGGCATGTGCGCGGGGCCGGATAGAACCGGCCGGCGTGGCGCGCCCCTAATTTGCAGGATCAATAATCACATGGTGGGATCTGTAGCAGGATCGGTTGCGCAACGCGGCCGCAAAAAAATTGAATCGGTCGTCGTGCGGTTTGCCGGTGACTCTGGCGATGGCATGCAAATTACCGGAAGCCAGTTTTCATCCTCCACCGCCTTGGCGGGGAATGACCTGGCGACGTTCCCGGACTTCCCGGCGGAAATTCGCGCGCCTATCGGCACGACCTTTGGCGTGTCCGCGTTCCAGATCAATTTTGGCTCGCGCGCCATCAAGACCTCCGGCGACAAGTCGGACGTGCTTGTTGCAATGAATGCGGCTGCCCTCAAGGTCAGCCTGTCGAATTTACGCGAGGGCGGCCTGATAATTCTGGATACCGGCAGCTTTAACGAACGGAATTTTATCAAGGCCGGATACAAGGTTGACCCGCGCACGGATGGTTCGCTGGCGCATTATCAGCTGCTGGAAATCGATATTTCCAAAATGACGCTGGATGTGGCAAAGCCGCTGGGACTGTCCCAGAAAGAAGCCCTGCGCTGCAAGAATATGTGGACGCTGGGTCTTGTCTACTGGATGTATGACCGCGACACGCAACCCACCATTGAATGGCTACAGGGCAAATTCGGGACCAAGACGCCGATTGTCGCCAGCGCCAATATTGCCGCCCTGAAGGCCGGCCATGCGTTTGGCGAAACCGTGGAAATCAGCGGTGATTCTGCGGGCTATTCCATCGGTCAGGCCAGCATCGAAAAAGGCCTGTACCGCCTTGTGCAGGGCAGCGAAGCACTGGCCTGGGGCCTTCTTGCAGGCAGTCAGCTTGCCGGGCTGGACATGCTGCTGGCGTCCTACCCGATCACGCCATCCTCGCCTGTGCTACACACGCTTTCGGATTTGAAGGCGTTTGGGGTTGTGACGTTTCAGGCCGAGGATGAAATTGCCGCCGCCTGCGCCGCCATTGGCGCCTCCTACGCGGGCAAGCTTGGGGTTACGGCCAGCTCCGGCCCCGGCGTCGCCCTGAAAACCGAGGCCATTGGTCTTGCTATCGGAACCGAACTGCCGCTGGTCATTGTAAACACCCAGCGCGCGGGCCCCTCGACCGGCCTGCCGACCAAGACCGAACAGTCCGATCTGTATCTTTCCGTTTACGGACGAAACGCCGATGCCCCGATGCCTGTGCTGTCCGTGCGTTCGCCCGGAGACGCGTTTGAAACAGCCATCGAAGCGGTGCGCATTGCAACCAAATACATGACGCCGGTGATGTTGCTGTCCGATGGCTATATTGCCAATGCGGCGGAGCCGTGGCTGGTGCCGGACATCGCCGATTACACGCCGTTCCCGGTGAAATTCCGCACCGATCCGGAAGGGTTCCACCCGTTCCTGCGCGATCCGCAAACCCTTGCGCGCGCTTGGGCCGTGCCGGGTACGCCGGGACTGGCGCACCGTATCGGCGGCATCGAGAAGGATTACAACAGCGGCAATATTTCCTATGAGCCGGAAAATCACCAGCGCATGACCGATGTACGCGCCAACAAAATTCGCGGCATCGCCTACGACATTCCTGAACAGCAGGTTGAGATCGGCGCACCCGGCGGCAAGATGGTTGTCGTCGGCTGGGGATCGACCTATGGCCCGATCAACCGCGCGGTGTCCAACATGCGCGATGCCGGGTATGACGTTTCGCATATCCATCTGCGCTATATCTGGCCGCTGCCGCGCAATCTGGGCGATCTGCTGCATTCGTTTGAACAGGTGCTGATCGCGGAAATGAACAATGGGCAATTGAAGACGCTGCTGCGCGCGGAATATCTGGTGCCCGCCGAAGGCCTGAACAAGGTGTCCGGCCAGCCAATGATGATCAGCGAAGTGGAAGCAGCGATCCGCTCGCGGCTCGCCACCGCCAAAGCCGCCGAATAGATAACGCACCAAGACCGACAAGGGATAAGTGACATGAACGCCCCGACAAAATTGACGCCCGACGATTTCGCCACCGACCAGGAAGTGCGCTGGTGCCCGGGCTGCGGCGACTACGCCATTCTGAAAGCCATGCACAAGACCCTGCCTGAACTGGGCGCGACACACGAAAATACGGTGTTCGTGTCGGGTATTGGATGCGCCGCGCGGTTTCCCTATTACATCAACACCTATGGCTTTCACACCATTCACGGGCGTGCGGCGGCGGTCGCCACCGGCGTGAAGCTTGCCAATCCGGAACTGAATGTATGGGTTGTCGGCGGCGACGGGGATTCCCTCAGCATTGGCGGCAATCATCTGTTTCACCTGCTGCGCCGCAATGTCGATGTGCAATATCTGATGTTTAACAACGAAATCTACGGGCTGACCAAAGGCCAGTTCTCGCCCACCTCGCGCGTTGGCACCAAATCGCCCTCGACGCCGCAGGGTTCGGTTGACCGGCCCGCCAATGGCTTGCGTTTCGCCCTCGGCGCGGGTGCGCGTTTCGTTGGCCGCGCCATCGATATTCAGCAGGCGAATTTAAGCGCATTGCTGAAACGCGCCCACGCCCACAAGGGGGCGTCGTTTGTTGAAATTCTGCAGAACTGCATCGTCTATAACGACGATGTGTTTGCCCATATCACTGACAAAAAGGGCGCCGCCGACGCGCAAATTCTGGTTGAAGACGGCCAACCCCTGCTGTTCGGCAAGGACAAAAGCAAAGGCCTGCGGCTGAACATCAAGACTCTGGCGCTGGAAATAGTGACGCTGGGTGAAGCTGGCGTTGGCCTCGATGACATTCTGGTGCATGACGAAAAGAACCGGGTGCTGGGCGGCCTGCTCGCAGACCTGGAGGCGCCGTTCCCAACCGCTATCGGCGTGATTTACTGCGATCCCGCTGAAAGTTATGAGACGTCGGCTTACGCGCAAATCGCCGTGGAAAAGGCCAAAAATCCGAAACCCGATATCAACAAACTGCTGCGTTCGGGCAACACCTGGACGGTTGCGTGAGGGGCGGGGCCGCCAATATTGCGTGTGTGATACAGATCACATTTCAATAGCGCACTGAGTGGGTGTGATCTAGATCACACCTTCCGCCTTCAGGGCCGCAACCTCGGCCTCTGACAGGCCCAGCATCTCGGCGTATACTTCTGCATTATGCTCGCCCAGTTCGGGGTGCGGCCCGCCCATCATCTGGGGCGTGCCGTGAAAACGCAGCGGGCTGTTGGGAATGACGATGCGCCCCATGGTGGGATGATCAATCCATTGCAGCATGCCGCGCTCATGCATGCCCGCGTCATTCACCACTTCCAGTAAATCCCGGACAGGCGCCGAAGGGATGCGGTGATGCCGGGTGATCTCGAAAATTTCCGCCTTGGTAAGGCTTTGCGTCCAGGCGATAACCACTGCATCGGTCGCCGCCAGATGGCGCACCCGGGTTGCATGGCTTTCAAAGCGTTCGTCGCCGCGCAAATCCTCGCGCCCCATGGCGCTCAGCAGGTTTTGCCAGTGCTGTTCGCTAACGCAGATAATGGCGATATGCCCATCGCTGGCGGGATACACATTATAGGGCGTCATCGCCAGACCCGCATGCTGATTACCCGTGCGTGGCGGCAGCGCCCCGCCGGAGCCGTGCCACATGCCAAGGCTGGACGCGAGCGTTGGATAAATGGTTTCCTGCATCGCCACCTCGACCAGGCGCCCAAGGCCGGTGCGTTCGCGCTCAAACAGCGCCGTGACGATGCCGGCGTAAAGATGCGTGCCGGAAATAAAATCCACCACCGCCGGCCCCGCCTTCACGGGCGGCCCATCGGGAAAACCGGTGACGCTCATGATGCCCGACACCGCCTGCACGGTCAGATCCATCGCCAGACTGTCCCTGTCGGGGCCGCTCAAACCAAATCCGCTGCCCGATGCATAGATCAGCCGTGGATTTTCCCGCATCAGCACCTCCGCCCCGACACCCAGTTTGTCCATCACGCCCGGCGCATAATTCTCTATCAGCACATCACCTTTTTTGCAGAGCGCAATCAGCATTTCCCGGCCCTTCGCCGATTTCAGGTTCAGGGTGATGTCGCGTTTATTGGCGTTGAGCATGGCGAACGGCAGCACCGCGCCGCCGCCCAGCCGCTCGCGCGCCCGCAGCGGTTCTCCCGTCACCGGTTCCACCTTGATGACATTGGCGCCGGCCTTGGCCATCAGCAGGGTCGCATAAGGCCCCTGGTAGACCTGACCCAGATCAATGACGGTGACGCCTTGCAGCGGAGAGGGCCGGTGGGCCATTCAAATACTCCAATGACGGATGATCATTCGGCGGGGCTGTGGCTATTCAGCCATTCTTTCAAGGCGGTGTCGATGCGGGTTTGCCAGCCATGACCGCCCGCCTGAAACTGTTCCAGCACGTCCCGCGACAGGCGGATCGTCACGCTCTTTTTAGTGACGGCCGCGGGAGGACGGCCCAACCGCGCCCTGCGCTTTTCCATGATCCGCTCCCATTCCTCATCCGTGAGCGGCATGCAGTCTGGATCAGACATCGCGGCGGCGGTGATAACCGCATCCTCTTCCGGTGTATTGTGATAAGTGTTAGGCTTGAGCTTTGGCATAGGTTGCTTTCTCTTTGTTGCTGGCTTTGCGCATACTGATAATTCGTCTTAACCCATCCCGCTCCACAAAAACCACAAAGTGCAGACGGTGGCCGATATATCCGATGCCCAGCATTCTGGCCTCACCATAATTGCGCCGGTCATCTTCCTCAATAAGCGCTGTATCCCAATCAATCCTGTCTGCCTCAGCCAGAGAAAGTCCATGCTTGGCCAGATTGGCGGTATCCTTGGCGGGATCGAATATAATTTTTATCGCCATTAATGTAACTACAGAAAATAGACATGTCAAGACTTAATGTCGTTACATTAATGATGCGGGAACCCTAATGAAACGCGCCGCCGATAATATCGCGCGCGATAACCAGGCGCTGCACTTCGCTTGGCCCTTCGCCGACGCGCCGGATGCGCATTTCCCGGTACCAGCGTTCAAACGGAAAGTCCTTGGTCATGCCATAGCCGCCAAATATCTGCATGGCCCGGTCCACCACCCGGCCCCCGGCTTCGCTGCCCACCAGTTTGGCCATGGCCGCCTCGGTGCGGAACTCCTCGCCCCGGTCGGCCTTTTGGGCGGCGTCCAGACACAGAAAGCGCGCGGTGCGGATATCCAGTTCGTTATCGACGATCATCCACTGAATGGACTGGCGCGACGCCAGCGGCCCGCCAAATGTATGACGGATCTTGCAATATTCGATGGCCAGTTCCTGTGCCTTGATGGCGACCCCGATACAGCCCGCCGCATAGGGGATGCGCTGGCGCGTAAGCCGGTGATTGGCGATGGCGAAGCCTTTGTTGACTTCGCCCAGAATATTTTTATGGGGCACGCGCAGATTTTCGATCTGAATTTCCGTGGCGTAACGGGTGGACCGCAGGGTGTGCACAACCCGGCGCACATAAAAGCCGGGCGAATCCGCATCAACAATAAAACAGGTCACGCCGCCCCGGCCCTTGTCCGTATCGGTGCGCGCAAACACCAGGCCGAAATCAGCGCGATCCGCGCCGCTGATGAAGATCTTCGATCCGTTCAGCACCCAGTCATCGCCATCGCGCACCGCGCGGGTCTGAATGGCGCGCGCCGGGTCCGATCCGCCGGACGGTTCGGTCAGCCCGAAGAAGGTGGTCTTTTCCCCGCGCAGGGTGGGAAAGAGATATTTCTCTTTCTGTTCGTCCGTCGCCTCAAACAATTGCGCCAGGCCGGCGCCGCCGAACACCCCATAGGCCGGATTGTACAGGCCCGCGCGATGCTGTGACAGCTCGAACGCCATCAGGGTCTGGGTCGTGGTGTCCAGATCGGGCCCGCCAAATTCGGGCGGAATGCCCAGGCCATAAAATCCCATATCCTTTATTTTGGCCACCAGACGGGCCTTATCCTCCGGCTCCAGATCGCCAGCGTCCGGGTCCAGCCCATCTTCCAGCGGCAGGATTTCCTCACGCATGAATTTGCGCACCGTATCGACAATAATCCGCTGTTCATCGGTCAGTTGATAGTCCATGTCATTTCCTCGGGCTTCTATTATTATAGAAAGTCTGGTTATTCAGACGGATATAAATCCATCTTCCTGTCGTCCTGAGCGAAGCGAAGGATCTCATGCCGTTACCGGAGATTCTTCGCTTCGCTCAGAATGACAAACCGGGTTTTTATCCGCCACCTCAGGCGGGCGTCAGGCGGCCCAGTTTATGGTTCAGTTCGCGCCGGTTGCGTTCCGGCAGTTCCCCATGATCGGCCACGTGCAGCATCAGCAGTTCTTCATGACGGCTGAGATATTGCATGTTTACTTCACAGCGGAACAGCGCAGGCCTGCCTTCGCGCGCCTGCATTTCGCGTTTCAGTTCGCCGTTCAGGCCGAATAGCGAACGCCCGCCCGCATAGCCGATATAATAAATCGCGCCATCCGGTTCCGCCAGATGATAGACCCCCAGATAGCCGTGCACATTCTTCAGCCTTTCCGGTGTCAGCGGCTGAAATGCTTTGGTAATGCGAATGCCCATCTGCGTTTTCCCTAGCGGCCAAGAAATTTGGCGGGGCGTTTTTCAAGACGCGCCTTGACGCCTTCCCTGCCGTCCTCGCTGACGCCGCAATAGGTGACCAGGGCGTCGATGTCCTTGTGATAGATGCCGTCGCGGAAACACATTTCGCGCACGATCAGCGCCTTCATCGCCTTGAGCGACAGCGGCGCGTTGGCGGCCAGCCGGGTGATCAGTTTCTGCGCTTCTTCTTCCAGTTTTTCAGGCGGCGCAATACGGGCGATGAAGCCCATTTCATACATGTGGCTGGCGGGAAACGGATCGCCGAGCAGCAGGAATTCCCGGGTCTTCACCGGACCCGCCACTTCCAGCAGTTTTTTGGCGAGAAACCAGGTCGGCGCCAGGCCGATCTGCGCCAGCGACATGCCAAAGCGCGCGCTGCTGCTGGCAATCACAATGTCGCAATGCAGCGCCAGTTCGTTGCCGCCCGCAATGGCGTCTCCCTGCACAATGCCCAGCACCGGCAGAGAATAAGTCTCAATCGCGTACAGCATTTTTTCAATGGGGCTGACGCCCGCATTCGTGCCATCGCGCGCCTTCATATCCATGCCGGCGCAAAATACCGGGCCTTCGGCGCGGATCACGGTCAGGCGCTCGTCCGCAGGCGGCGTGACGGTAAACGCGTCTTCCAGTTCCTGCAGCATTTCGCGGTTAAGGGCATTGCGCTGGTCTGCGCGCGTCAGGGTCACCGTACGCACCGCGCCCGCGCTTTCCACCCGGATAAATTGCATTTTCTGTCCCTCTGCCTGTCTTCTTGCCGGGCTAAATCATATAGGCGATTGCGCCATCCACCTATATGATTTCGTCAACAGAATAAATTACAGCGCGGGAGCGAAGCATGGAGATTGTTGGACTGGGCAAGACCTGGGAAGAGATGCCGGTAGGCTATAAATTCCGGACCATCGGGCGCACCATCACGGAGGCCGATCTGGTCGGGTTCATCAATGTGACCGGCATGGTTGAAGTGCTGTTCACCGATGTGGAATACGCCGCAAAGCACGGCCCCAAAGGCGGGCGTCTGGTGCCCGGCGCACTGGCTTACTGCATGTGCGAAGGGCTGCTGGTGCAGGCAACGTTGCAGCGCACGGGACTGGCGTTTCTGACCATGGAATTTGACGTAAAAGGGCCAACCTTTGTCGGTGACACTGTGCATGTCGAGGTCGAGGTTCTTGAATCCCGGCCTACCTCAAAAGACCCCAATCGCGGCCTGGTCCGCACCCGGAACAATATCGTCAAGCAGACCGGGGAGACCGTCATAACCTATACCCCGATGCGGCTGGCCGCCGGCCGCGCCCTGCGCGACGCCCATTAAGGACACTTTCATGCAGCAATATGGCCTGAGTGAAGAACAGAACCTGTTGCGCGACATGGTGCGCAAATTCGCCCTGGAAAAAGTCGCCATGCGCGCGCGTGATATCGACGCGACGGCGCAATATCCCCAGGACATGTTTGACGCATTGCGTGAACTTGGCCTGTTCGCCCTGCCGTTTCCCGAAGAATATGGCGGCGCGAACTCAATTGTTTCCTCGTGCATCGCCATCGAGGAGCTGGGCCGGATTTGCTATAACACCGCCTATCTGCTGATTGTGCAGTGGGTGCCGTTTGGCGCCGTGCTGTATGGCGGCAATGATGAACAGAAAGACCGCTTTCTGCCGGGGCTGGCCAGCGGCGCGTTGCGCGCGGCGATTTCCATCACCGAGCCAGGCGCCGGATCGGATGTCGCGGGCATTACGACCCGCGCCGTCAAAACCGATGGCGGGTATCTTCTGAACGGAAATAAAATTTTTTCCACCAACGCCGCGATTGCCGATTTCGTCGTCTGTGCGGCGAAAACCGATCCCGGCAAACGCCACGGCGGCATCAGCGTATTCATTCTTGAAAAAGGCATGAAGGGTTTCACCATTGGCAAGAGCGAGCACAAGCTGGGCTCGCGCGGCGTGCCGTCATCTGCGATCCATCTGGAGGATTGTTTTGTGCCGGAGGCCAACCGGCTCGGCCCCGAGGGCGAAGGCTTTCTGCTGGTGATGGAGGCCTTCAACAAAAGCCGTCCGATCATCGGCGCGCGCGGCGTGGGGCTGGCCCAGGGCGCGATTGATCTGGCGGTGGATTATGTGCGCGAACGCAAGGCCTTCGGTCAATCTGTGTCGGAATTTCAGGGCGTGCAATGGATGCTGGCGGACATGGCCATGCAGACCGAGGCGGCGCGCCATCTGGTCTACAAGGCCGCCGCAGTCGCGGACGGCGGCGCAACCGGCAAGGAACTGGCCCCCATCGCCGCCATGGCCAAATGCTTCGCCACCGATGTGGCGATGAAAGTGGCGACGGATGCGCTGCAACTTTTCGGGTCTGCCGGCATTTCCAAAGACAACCGGATCGAACAATATTTCCGCGACGCCAAGGTCTTGCAGATCATCGAGGGCACCAACCAGATTCAGCGCAACATCATCGGCAAACACGTCGTCAAAACCTATTGATACGAACGGGGGCAGCATGACTAACCGGGAAGAACTGATCGAGCGGGCGCGGGCCTTGGTGCCGGTGCTGCGCGAACGCGGCCTTGAGGCGGAGCAATTGCGCCGCTGCCCCGATGCGACCATACAGGCGTTTCGCGAAGCCGGATTTTTCAAAATTCTGCACCCGAAAAAGTATGGCGGCTATGAACTGCCGCCGTCGGTATTTTTCGAAGTGTGTCTTGAAATCGCGCGCGGCTGCGGCTCGGCGGCCTGGGTGCTGGGCATTGTCGGGGTGCATAACTGGCAATTGCCGCTGTTTGATCCCCGCGCGGCGCAAGATGTCTGGAAAGACGATCCGGATGTTCTGATCTCGTCCTCCTATGCGCCGACAGGCAAGGCCGAACCGGTGACGGGCGGCTTTCGCGTCAGCGGGCGCTGGTCATTTTCCACCGGATGCGATCATTGCACGTGGGTATTTCTGGGCGCGGGCGTCGCGGGCGCGAATGGCGGCAATGATCTGGTTACTTTCCTGATCCCGATAGGCGATTACCGCATTGATGATAACTGGCATGTATCGGGCCTGTCGGGTTCGGGCAGCAAGGACATTGTGGTTGAGGACGCCTTTGTGCCAGCGCACCGCACCCATTCCCTGGTGGGCGCCTTCCGGATACAAAATCCGGGCGCAGAGGCGTTTCCTGGATCGCTGTACAAATATCCGTTCGGACAGGTGTTCGCCAATGCGCTGGCGGCGCCCCCCATCGGCGCCGCCATGGGCATGATCGAGGTTTTCTGCGACCAGACCAAGGCGCGCAATAACGTCATGAGCCTTGCCCCCGGCGCCAATAGTTACGCTAGGGAACCCTCCTTGCAGATGCGCGTGGCCGAAGCCGATTCCATGGCGCGCGGCGCGCGGCTGCGTCTGCTGGATAATTTCGCCCAGATGGGGGCAATCATTGCGGATGGTGGAACATTGCCAATCCCGCTCCGGGCGCAGGCGCGCTGGGACGCAGCCTATGCGTCCGTGACCGGAATGCGCGCGGCGGATTTGATCATGGAAGCGGCCGGCGGACGCGCCCTTCAGACAAGCAATTATTTGCAGCGCACATTTCGCGACGTGCACGCCATGCGCGCCCACGGCGCGAATACGCCCGAGCCGCCGGGCCGGAATTTTGGCGGCATCAGACTGGGCCTGGAGAACTCCGAACTGTTTCTGTAGCCCGGCGTTAATTATCCAGCATGTACCCGACATTGCGGATGGTCCGCAGCAGCAGGGGTTCGCGCGGATTATCCCCAAGCTTGCGGCGGAGCCGCGCGACAAGAATATCAATGCTGCGGTCAAAAGGCGAAAAATTGGCCCCTTTCATGCCCGCATGAATTGCCTCCCTTGCGGCCGGCCTTCCGTCATGGTCAATCAGAATTTGCAGCAGCTGTCCTTCCGCCCCGGTCAGCCAGACCTGCTTCCCGGATATGTGGGTAACGCGGCGGGCGTCTGAATCGTAACGCCAGCCGCCAAAATCGGCCGGCGGGACCGGCGTCTGTTCATCCGGCCCTTCGGACGCCGGCATGTTGCACGCGGACCCCAGCAATGTTTCGTATTTTTTAAACTGCGCGTGAAGCGTGCCAAATAACTCTTCAGAAGAGAATGGCTTGACAAGAAAATCGTCGGCGCCCGTTTCCATAAAGCGGCGTTGCGTGGCGCGGTCGGATAAAGCGGTTACCATGATAATGGGGATTTTTTGCGTAGCCGGGTTTGCGCGCAGGATGGGCACTACCATATTGCCATCCATCACCGGCATCAGAATGTCACACAGAATGGCGTCAGGCGGTGGCGTGCGAAGGGCCATATCCAGCCCTTTTTCACCGTCGGCGGCGCCTTCTGCATCAAAGCCCTCATAGGTGAGCATTCTGACCATGCGTTCGCGCAACGGCGCCTCGTCCTCGATCACGAGTATTCTTTTTGTCTGCATTTTATCCCGCTTTAGGTAAGCCAAGTTCAATACTCGTCCCGGCCATGGTGTCTGGTAACAAACGGACCGATCCGCCCATCTGGTTCACCGCCGACTTGACAATGGCCAGCCCCAGGCCGATGCCCTGGATATGGGCGACATTCGCGCCGCGAAAGAACGGGTCAAATATATATTCCCTGTCGGCCTTGGCAATACCACAGCCCTGATCCTGGACCACCACATAAACGGTGTCTTCGCCGTCAATAAAGTTGATCGTCACTGTGCTGTCAGCGGGCGAATATTTCATCGCATTGCCCAGCAGATTGCGGATCACGGATCGGGTTAACTTTTTATCGGCGCGCGCCAGGACCGGACTTTCACCATTTTGCAGACATAAACTGTGATTTGTGCGTGCCGCAGACCTGATCTCCCGCCACTGCTCCCGGCAAACTTCAACCAGATCAACAGGTTCAGGATCGGTAACCCAAGCGTCAATTTTATCCAGGGAAATGACATCTTCAATAATGGCGTTAATGGTTTTTATCGAATTCTGTATTGACGCCAGCTCATCCAGTCTTTCCAATTCCTGCATTTGCCCCGAATAAAGTCTTAACAGATCATTTGCCGCCTGTATGTTGGCAAGCGGCGTACGCACTTCGTGCGAGATCATCGAAACAAATCGCCGCCGGATTTCACTCAGGGTGCGTTCCTGAAATAACTCCCTCGCCACGACCTGGCGCGCGTGAATGATCTCGTCCGCCTTGCGCATCAGCAGGTATATGAGAATAGCCATCGCAATCAAAATGCCAACCGCGCCGGGGATCATGCGCCACCATAATATGTCTCCTGGATAGTCCTGACGCCACGCCGCATATCCCACAGTCGCGCCCGTTGGCCCCTGAAGCGGGATAGATGCGCTATCGCCCGGCTGGGCTGGCAATATTCTGAAATCCGTCAGCGTCACCGCCCTGCCCAGATCATCCAGAATTGACCCATCCAATTTGCGCGCGATAACCAGCAAAGGCCGGGATCGCAATACCGCGTCGGCCGCGTTCTCATACTCCGCTGTAAAAGGTGCAAACCCTACAATATAGACACCATCATCCGCCCGTTGCAGAATCGACTGTACCCCAGGCTTTTTCCCGGCTATCGCGCTGTTGCGGGCAAGCATGAATTTTACCAGCGGGGCGCTGAGCAGATGCTGCGTATCCTGCTCGGCCAGTTTGCTCTCGCGAAAGCTGAGGATCGTTTTCCCCTGCAGGTCAAGCACGGCGCTGAGGGTAATTCCAAACGTCTCATGCAAATAGGTGCCGATATTCTGGTCCGCCCAGGCAACGTCCGGCTTGACAGTCAGATTTTTGACGGCGTCGTCCCAGAAGGCGTAATCAAGCGTAAGTTCGGCTATCCGTTGCATTTCACGCACAAATGTCGCCTTCGCCAGGCGGCGTGACGTTTCTTCAGCGGAACGGTTCAATTCGACTGTGGCCACAACCATGAATCCGGCCGCCAGCAGCAGGCCAAGCGCGAGTATCGCCACTGCCGGGGCGAGAATGGCGCGGCGTTCATGCGGCGCCTGTATTGATTCTGGTTTAGCCGCAAATTTGGCGGCGAAATTGCCGATGGATTTGATTAGTTTCACAACTGATTCTGACCTGACGGTATCCGGTCAGAGATATAATGGATTTGACAGGCAAAGTGTTGGAAAAATAATTGCCGCAATTTTCATGTGAATGCCGGGCGGCGGGCTAATCCTGATCTGCACACGGCCCGCAACTGCGCCTCGAAAACTGGCGTCTAGCGCAAAGTCTGATCAACCTGATGCGCAATCCTCCCCCGCTTTGTCATTACCCGGTTTATCCCGCCGCGCGGGCGCTGGCGCAGCTGGCCGGGTAATCCATGCCAAATATAAAGGCCAGAGTCAGGGCTACTGGGTATCCTGGACAAACCGGGCAATGACAAGATGAGTATGAGATACGCTTTAATCAGATAAAAAAATGGTCTTGATAATGTGTGATTCCTTAAATGAATAATAACAATACAAATACAATACAAATACAAATATTTTACAAACTGCTGATGAACGAATTTTACTCTTTGATATACATTCTCATTCATTGTCGGATCGTCACATAATCTTTAGTTTATAATCAAGATTTGAGTAATATTCTTGTACTTCACGGCATTGGTTCCAGATATATCGTGACTGACAAGAAACTGATGGAATGATGAGGCAGCCCTATTCGCATGAAGACTTTTATACAAAATATTTCTGGCGCGGCGGCGTTGGAGCTGGCTTTGATCACCCCCTTGCTGGCCGTGCTAACGCTTGGCCTCACCGATACAGGCCGGGCTATCGGTCAGCGCATGCAGCTGATCGACGCCGCGCAACAGGGTATTCTGTATGGCCAGTTGCGCAATCCGGTCGGCGATGATGTGTCCGGCGTTCTTGCTGCTATTGGCCCAGGCAGTCCTGAAAATGCGCGCAGCACAACCGTCGCACTTTATTGTGAATGCGTCGTTGGCGCGCAGCTGAGCTGCGCTGTCACCTGCCCGGAGAATGTCGTGATGCGCCGTTATCTTGATGTCACGATAACGGAAAACTACATCACCCTGTTTCCGTATCCATTCATCGGGGAAACCGTGCCGATCCGGACGCATGCTGTATCCAGGTTGCAATAATGCAACGGCGCAAAACCCGAATTCTGCCGCGTCCGCTGAAGCTGAATGTTTTCAGGTCTGATACGGGGGCAACCGCCGTTGAATTCGCCATAATCGCGCCAATTTTTCTCTCATTTCTGTTTGGTATTCTGGAATTGGGACGCCTCATACTGACGCAGGGAATGCTGACCTATGCCGTTCAGGAGGGGTCCCGCTATGCCTCTGCCAATGTCACCGGCACGGCGGCGCAAATTCAGTCAGTGTTCACTGACAGCTTTGTGGGCATAGACGCTGCTCCCGCCTCGGTGGCGGTGACCCCGGCGGCCATGCCGGATGGAACAACCCAGGTAATGCTTGCCGCAACCTACCGGTTTCAAACATTGGTGCCCCTTTTAAGTTCAGGCCCAATCATCCTAAACGCATCCTCATCCGGATGGAGATAGCAATGAAAAGGACACAGGTTATGCCGTCAAGACGATCAAATGCTGTTAAGCGGGGGAGTTTGGCAATCTTTCTCAGAGATAAGGCCGGCGTCAGCGCGGTGCTGATCGCGCTGATGCTGCCCGTTCTTATCGGATTTGTGGGGTTGGGGATCGATACTGGAATGTGGTATAGCCGCAAGCGGGAAATGCAGATTATGGCGGATTCCTCCGCCATTTCCGCAGCGCTTAGCTATATGGCCAATGGCGATAGCGCGGCCGCCGTTGCAATGGGCAAATCGGACGCGATCCGGAGCGGCTTTGATAATGCGGAGGGCGTTATCGATGTCGCCATCGCGGATGGTAAGGCCATCGTCTCGCTGACCGAGCCGCAAGGGGGCTATTTCAGTTCCATGTTTCTGAGCGAGCCGGTTACGATTGAGTCGCGCGCCATTGCTGGTCCGGTCAGCTCGGTTGACGCCGATGGAACCTATTGCATGCTTGGGCTCGACATCAACCTTGACAAAGTAGTGGAGTTTAATGGCCACTCCCAGGGTCAGATCAAATGCGGGGTTGCATCCAATTCAGTCAGCGCCAACTCGCTCTACATGAATGGTGACGCGCTACTCCAGATCGATCCCGCTGATCTGGCGGTCAAGGGACAGATTACAAAAATGGGCAACGCCACGCTGGAAACAAGAAACCCGCCCAAGCTGGGGGATGGCGCTACAGATCCTTATACGGCGCTGACGGTTCCTTCCGGCTCATGCGATCATAACAATTTCCAGATCAACAACCGGGCAGACCAAACCCTGACCCCAGGCCGTTACTGCAACGGGCTGAAACTGAACAATGCGTCAAACGTCACATTCAGGCCGGGCGTTTATGTCATCGACGAGGGTACGTTCCAGTCATCGCTCAGCACCTCCGCCCAGGGAAACGGCGTTACCTTTATCCTCACCGGCGACGGCGGCAATTACGCCAATATGCATTTCTCCGGCAACTCGCAGATGACGTTCACCGCGCCTGATTCCGGCGACTATAAGGGGGTGCTGTTCTATCAGGATCGCGCTTCCCCGTCCTTTGTCGGCGGCAGCCAGAACCTTTACAAGAACCAGATTGTTGGCGGCACACAGCTTGAACTGACTGGCGCTATGTATTTCCCGGCGCAGGAACTCAGCTTTGAAGGCGGTGCGCAAATGCAATCGGGTGATAACTGCCTTCAGGTCATCGCCCGCAAAATCACCTTCATCGGCAATTTCCAGGTTCAGTCCGATCTCTGCACTGGAAGCAGATTGGGTGACGTAAGACAAATTTTCGGCCAGACCCAGATGGTGCGTCTGGTCCAATAGCTACTCTCATGCTAGGCTCGCCCTCTGCCTGAAAGGACAGGGGGTGAAACATGAAACATGGGGGGTGAAGTTATTGGCATCGCAAAGCGTGAGCGTCCGCGCGCGCCGATGCTGCAATTAACCGAAGCCGAAATCACAGTTGAAGCCGGCCTGACCGGCGACTTCCGGGGAACCGTAAGGGGCCGTCAGGTCACAATCCTCACCGAAGAGGGCTGGCTGGCGGCATGCGCCGAACTGGGTGCGGATTTGCCGTGGATCACGCGGCGCGCCAATCTGCTGGTCCGCGGCGTGGATATAACCGGGCGCGTGGGAGCAAGGCTGTTGATTGGCACATCGGTGCTGGTGATCACCGATGAATGCGATCCCTGTTCCGTCATGGAGAAAGCCCATAAGGGGCTGCGCAAGGCCCTGATACCGGGCTGGCGGGCCGGCGCCACCTGCCGGGTGGCCCGCGCCGGTTCGATAGTTCTGGGGGATAGCGCAGAACTACAGCAGATATAGGGATCGATAGGAAATATCTGCCCGCTGCATGCGTTGACGGTCAGAAAACTATTATTTAATATCAGCTATTTACGGGAAATCTGCAATGGCACAAGGATTGCTTTGAGAGACGCAGGATATAACGAAAGCGAGCGTCAAAATGATTTCGACACAGGTTCTTGTCACCACCGCAAAATATCTGGTTGCCCGTGACGGGGCGTCCGTTGCCCTGGCCTTTGCCGCCAGCGGATTGCAGGCCATGATTGACGCCAGCCAGAAGGCGCTGATACCTGACTGGCGGGCGCTGTATTCACTGGTTGAAGATGCCGCCGGCGGCAGGCTTACGCAACGTTGCGTCACCATTCACTGAACAGGGATTATTCCGCCGGCAGGGCTATTTTCTCCGCCCTGTTCGCCCGTTGCCGGACGATTTGCGCCGGGATAATCCCGAGGCGCGCGCCCACCCTGCAAATTGCCGCAATGGCGCAATCGATTTGCTCGTCCGTGTGCAGCGCGTTGACGCTTGAGCGCAGCAGGGCCAGGCTGCCAGGGGTTGCCGGCGGCAGGGCAAGGTTCAGGTAAATACCTTCCGACAGAAGCTGTTTCCAGAACATCACCGCGCTGTCGCGATCCGGCATTTTAACGGCGACCACCGGGTTGGGCTGCGGGCCAAGCGAAAAACCCGCCTTCGCAAGACCGCTATAAAGCCGCAGCCCGTTCGCGCGCACCCGCGCCCCAAGGGAACCATCGTGCTGAATGCGCGATAATGCTGCCGAAACCGTTGCAACGACCGACGGCGGCAGGGACGCCGTGAACATATAAGGGCGCGCGGCCACCCGCAGCAGCTCGAACCCTTCCAGATCCGAGATCGCGAAACCGCCCATGGCGCCCAGGCTTTTACTGAACGTGCCAACGACAAAATCAACGTCGGCCTCAACGCCGGCGGCCTCACACAGACCGCGGCCATGGGCGCCCAGAACGCCCATGGAATGCGCTTCATCGACAATCAGATAGGCCCCGGATTCGCGCTTGACGGCGGCAATTTCGCGCAGCGGGGCCGTGTCGCCCAGCATGCTGTATATGCCTTCGGTTACAATGATACGACAGCCGGGCTTGTCTTTTAAGCGGCTGATCCGCCGGGCCAGATCGTCAGCGTCATTATGCCGGAACCGGATAATTTCAGCGCTGCTCAACCGGCACGCATCATAAATTGAGGCATGACTGTCCGCATCGATAAACAGATGATCCTCGCGTCCAGCCAGTGCCGATATCAGGCCCAGATTGGCCTGATACCCCGTGGAAAACACCATGGCGAAGCGCTTGTTATAAAATTTCGCCAGCTGCTTCTCAAGCGCCGCATGACCGGCATAGGTGCCGTTGGCAATGCGCGATCCGGTGGTGCCTGTGCCGGACTGGCGCAGCATATGCACGCCCGCCTCGATACAGTCAGCGTCGAACGTTAGGCCAAGATAATTACTGGTGCCGAACAAAAGCACGCGTTTGCCGCCAACGACGCCTTCTACCGGTGATCTGATTTCATCAAAGCGCACATCCAGCGGATTCTGGCCGATGTTCGAAAGCTCGGCGAGTGTCTGGCGGATATCTTCAAACTTGGCAAAAATCGGCATCAGACTGCATCTTTCACAAGGGCTTCTACGGCATTGCTAAGGTCACGCACAGTTTCCACATCCGCAATCTGATCGAGCGGAATGAGGATATCAAAGTGCTCTTCCAGCTCCATCACGAAATCCATAATAGCGACGGAATCAAGCCCGAGGTCGCGCGCAATCCGCGTCCCTCCGGAAATCGGAATCCCCGGCGGAATCATCGCGGCCAGCACTTCAATAATCTGTGCCCCGATACTGTCCAGCTGTTGCACCAATTGGCCCCACCCTCTAATCAGGCGCCCCATAAAGCGCCGGACCCCCCGCTTCTTAACAAACCCGTTATAATTCCTTAACGCGAATATAATGGGCCGCCAGTAGTGGTTATCTCTGATTCACCCAATTTTTCAAGCATTTTTAGTGCGCCGTCAATCCGGCTCATCGCATTTGCCGGGCTTTCGCAGCCACTTGCGCGCCTGATACCATTGAATAGTCTCCCTGAAGCCACAGTTTATGCCGATTTTTGGCTGCCAAAGCTGCTTTGGCGGTTGCCGGTCCGCCGGAGACGACCAATCCGGGTGCA